>CAZPSR010000039.1:0-13230 GCA_964589135.1 uncultured Syntrophomonas sp. | reverse complement strand
AAGGAAATTGACTATATAGTGGGCGAGATTAAGACTCATCTGGAATTTCTGGCCATGCAATTAGACACGGCTCAGTACCACCCCAGGAGCATTGCAGCCCGGCGTTGACAACTGCCATTTATTTATGCTAAACCGCTAAACTGATATGGGACCTGGCCATTAATGCTTAAAAGGTAAGGGACTACAGCTATCCTTAGTTTCTTTTCGGGGCATTGGTGCTATAGTTTAGGCTGGCCAGCTTACCAAGACCAACCAGGCTGGGACGGCCAAGTCAATTCCCTCATCCTGATCAAGTCCGCAAGCTGAAATAGAAATAGTTAAAAGTTCTCCTTCCGGCTGTATAAAAGGTTGGTTTTTTTATTTTTGGGCAATAGGAGTCTTTGGGCTTTGCATAAGATTAATTCAACGTCATGGCTCTTCCTATGGCAGATCCCCTTTGTCACTTAAATCCTCCCCAATATAGGCAAAGTACTTATATAAAAAGGATCAGGCCCAGGGGGGAGGCCTGAAGCTACCAGGCGGTTTTATAGCGTTATTGCGATAAAAAACCGACTCTGGTAAATTATACTTATGAGTATTAAAAGTAGGAGGATAAAAATATATGAAGGCTATGATAATGGCTGCCGGGGTTGGTTCCCGCTTGATGCCCTTGACCATGCATATACCTAAACCCATGGTCCCGGTGGGAAACCGGCCTTTGATGGAACATATAATTCAATTATTAGGAAATCACCACTGTAAACAGGTAATAGCCAACCTGCATTATCACTCTCACTCTATCAGTGATTATTTCCAGGATGGCAGCAAGTATGGCCTTTCCCTTAAGTATTCTCCGGAAGAAGAGTTAATGGGTACTGCCGGGGGGGTAAAGAGATGCGAATGGTTTTTGGATGATACCTTTGTGATAGTCAGTGGGGACGCTTTGACCGATATAGATCTTACTTCTTTGCTGCAGGCTCATCGGGGACAGGGGGCCCTGGCTACCATTGCCTTAAAGCGGGTGGAAGAGGTGGAGCATTTCGGGATAGTAATCACCGATGATCAGCATAGAATCAAGAGCTTTCAAGAAAAGCCCAAAAAGTCTGAGGCCTTAAGCAATATGGCTAACACCGGAATATACATATTTGAGCCGGAAATCTTCAAATATATTCCAGACCGTCAGTTTTATGATTTTGGCAAACAGGTTTTTCCCTATTTGGTCAAGATGGGAGCCCCTTTTTACGGAGTCCCGATAGACGACTACTGGTGTGATGTGGGCAATATCAATACTTATCGTCAGGCTCACCAGGACCTGCTGAATGGACAGGTAAAGGTACGAGCAGCAGGACAGCTGGCTTATAGCTCAGCTAATGCCCGGGCCCTGACCGGGCGGGGAGTAAATATGGGTGAAAAGGTCAAATTGCAGGGTACAGTAGTTATCGGGGATGGTTGCACCATAGGCTCCGGGGTCTTGCTGAAAGACTGTGTGATTTGGAATAATTCTGTGATTGGAGATGGAGCGGAGATAGACCAGGCTGTGGTAGGATCTAATTGTCATCTGGGTTCGGGGGCTCGTCTGGATCTGGGAGTGGTGGTAGGCAGCGGCTGTGTTCTCAAACCAGGGCATGTAATACCGGCTCATTCCAAGGTCTTTAATTCCACTTCAGGTGAACTGGAACTAGAGCAGGGGCAGATCAGTTAAAGACCAAAGGAGGTCAAAATAGGCCTGTAATGAATACAGGCCTCGCTTTAAGCTGGGGTTTGGGGTTATTAATGATTATAATTTCATCAGGGCTTCTAAGTCTGAATCCAGGGCTTCCATATCAAATTCCAGGACGTCTTTTAAGTTCTCTTCCTGCAATGGGTAAAGATTCATAATATAGAAGCGATTATTTTCCTTGATGAGCATGGCCATTTCCCGGCTTAAGGGTTCCCCGCCCTGATTCAGCTCATAAACCACCAGAGCACCATATTGGCCAGTCCTGGAATAGTCGGGGTCCACTTTTATCTTCAGGCCAGGTGGGGTAGGATTATATTCTTCAATCATAGCAAAGAACTGGGCAGCTTCTTTTTCCAAGGCCGTTCGTTCACTTAAGAGCTGGGACGGCTGATGATTAGCATATTCGGGTAAAAGCTGGGCGGCCCAAAATACGCTTATATTCTGAGCGGCTATTTCATAATCCTGGACAAAGAAAGCTTCGTAAAATTCATTTACGGTATCTTCCGGGGTTGGAAAATCCACATATGCGGCATAATAATACATGGCCCCTAAAATAATAACCGCAAGAAAGATCAAGCTGCGAGGTACCTGGTAAATATTCTTTTCCAATTTAGTTGACCTCCTGTATTAAGGTTTACCAATAATAAGAATTGTAGCAGATTATAAGAGGCGGATAAAGCAAATTAATGGGGAGGTTTTTTCATGCATCCCAAAATAGTAGTTGTTGGCGGCGGCCCAGCTGGCATGATGGCTGCCATTAATGCCCGGGCTAACGGTGCCCAGGTTATCTTAATGGAGAAAAACCCTCGGGTAGGAAAAAAGCTGGGCATTACCGGCAAGGGTCGGGGTAATATTACCTCCTTGGCCGACCGGGATGATTTTATTGCCTCCTATCCAAGCAATGGCAGGTTTTTATACAGTGTACTAAACCAATTTTCCAACTATGATTTAATCGATTTTTTGGCCCAAAGAGGCCTGAAGACCAAAGTGGAAAGAGGTAAGAGGGTATTTCCAGCCAGTGACCGAGCTCTGGATGTGGTCAACCTGCTCTATAAGGAAATCTTGGCCAATAATATAGACATCCGCCTGGGTCAGGAAGTTCAGCAGATATTAATAAAAGAAAAGCAGGTAAAGGGAGTAGTCTGCCAGGGCCAGGAAGTTAGGGCTGATCGAGTGATAATAGCCACCGGCGGACTTTCCTATCCGGCTACTGGATCTACCGGGGATGGATATCGCTGGGCCCAGGCTGCCGGCCATAATCTGATAGCCCTTCGACCCTCCCTGGTGCCCTTGATTTGTAGGGAAGAATGGGTTAAGGATCTGCAGGGTTTGAGTCTTAAGAATGTTTTAGCTTCGGCCTTTAAAGCAGATGGCACCCTTATTAATCAAGAATTTGGCGAGATGCTCTTTACCCATTTCGGAGTATCCGGACCTATCATCTTAAGTATGAGCAGCGATATCGGTAAATACCTATATGAGGAGAAAAAGAAAGTCCAGCTGCTTATTGATCTAAAACCAGCCTTGAGTTGGGAAAAACTAGATGAAAGGGTGCAGCGGGATTTGCTTAAACACTCGCGCAAAAGTCTAAAGAATTCCTTGGGAGAGCTGCTACCCAATAAATTAATACCCATTATTATAAAGCTAAGTGGAATAGATGGGGAAAGGAATTGTAGCACTATCAGCCGGGAGGAAAGAAAGAAGATGACAACTGCCTTGAAAGGAGTGAGCTTAACCGTGGCGGATACCCGGCCGGTGAAGGAAGCAATTGTTACCGCCGGGGGCGTAGACGTTAAAGAAGTGAATCCCCGCACAATGGAGTCCAGGCTGATCCAAGGCTTGTTTTTTGCTGGGGAAGTGCTGGACATAGATGGTTACACCGGCGGATTCAATCTGCAGGCCTCATTTTCTACCGGCTATGCCGCCGGCAAATATGCCGCCGGGATGTTATAGGTTTTCAGACTGCGGGCAGTCCCAGGCAGCAGATAAACGGATATCAGTAGGCTGGAATAAGCTAAGCTGATTTGTTATAATGTTCACAATTGACGCACTATAGTAGTTCTGTTATTATTTGTTCAAGATTCGACATTTATTATGTGTTTACAGGGGGATAGAATTCATGTCAGCAAGTGTAAAAGCATATCGGGGTTCATCCGGTTATATTGTATCTGATGAACTCAGTAACAGTGTTAATATTGCCATAGCCCTTAAAAAGCCGCTCCTGATCAAAGGTGAACCAGGAACTGGCAAGACCATGCTAGCCCAGAGTATAGCTGAATCCCTAAAAATGGATTTGATTATCTGGAATATCAAATCAACCACTAAAGCTCAGGAAGGCCTGTATGTATATGATACCGTACAGAGATTATATGACAGCCAGTTTGGTGAGAGCGATGTAGGGGACATCAAAAAGTATATAAAACTGGGTAAATTGGGCGAGGCTTTCGTGGCTCCCCAGCAAGTGGTTTTGTTAATTGACGAGATAGATAAAGCGGATTTGGAATTTCCCAATGACCTCTTATGGGAATTGGATCAGATGAGTTTCTACATACCAGAAACTAAAGAGACCATAACAGCCCAGCAACGGCCTATAGTGATTATAACCAGTAATGCGGAAAAAGAACTGCCAGATGCCTTTTTGCGCCGATGTATCTTCCATTATATAGCTTTCCCGGACCCGGATACCATGGAAAGCATTATCAGCGTCCACCATCCCAAATTGGAGAGGAAGCTTCTGGAGCAGGCTATGGAGACTTTCTACCTTTTGCGTAATGTTCCTGACATCCAAAAAAGACCCAGTACCAGTGAATTGATCGATTGGCTGCAAGCCCTGGTGGTGGGCGGGATAAACCCCAACCGGATTAAAAAAGAAATGCCCTTTTTAGGGGTCTTGCTTAAGAAGAACGAAGATTTAGACACTTTGCTCCAGCAGTTGCAGGGCAGAGGCAATACCAAAAATCCTGGAGTTTTAGGACGTTTTCGTTAATACAACAGGGCAGGAGCGAATATATGTTTACCAAATTCTTTTATACCCTAAAAAATTACGGTTTGCCGGTGTCCCTGAATGAATGGCAATCATTGCTGGAGGCTTTAGAGGCTGGATTAGCAGGATCCAGTCTGATCGGTTTTTACTATCTGGGTCGAGCTACGCTGGTTAAGACCGAAGCTCATTATGACCGTTATGATATGGCCTTTGCCGCCTATTTCAAAGATATCGAAACCCCGGAAGGGTTGCCGGAAAAAATATGGGAATGGCTGAATAAAGAACTGCCGGAATTAGAGGTCACTGAAGATATGCGCCGCAATCATCAGCAATTGGATCTGGATGAGTTGAAACGCATGTTAGAAGAGAGGCTGGCCGAGCAGACAGAGGAACATCATGGGGGCAATCGCTGGGTAGGTACTGGCGGCACCTCGCCTTTTGGTCATTCCGGTTATCATCCGGGCGGCATACGCATCGGGGGCATGGGCCGAAACCACTCTGCAGTTAAAGTAGCGGGAATGAGAAGATTCCAGGAATTCAGAACTGATGAAACCCTGGGAATAAGACAATTCCAGGTAGCTTTGCGTAAACTGCGGCAGTTTACTACCCGGCTGGAAGGAGCCAGAACGGAATTGGATCTGGATGCTACCATTGATAAAACCTGCGATAATGCCGGGCGTTTGGAGCTGATTTGGAACCGACCCCGGGAAAACGCCATAAAAGTACTGCTATTGATGGATTCCGGCGGTTCCATGGTATCCTATAGCCGGCTTTGCAACCAGCTGTTTACTGCCGTAAACCGAGCTAATCATTTTAAAGACTTGAAGGTATTCTATTTTCACAACTGCATTTACGATTGGTTGTTTCATGAACCTAAATGCAGTTTAAGCAGTTACACTCCTACCGAATATATTCTCAATACCCTATCTTCCGATTATCGGCTTATTATCGTGGGGGATGCCAGTATGGCCGTATATGAGTTGATGCGAGTAGGGGGAGTGATTGACTGGGATTTGTATAATGATAGACCCGGTATCGAATGGTTAAACCGGCTGCGGCGTAAATTTGAATACTCGGTATGGTTGAATCCCGTTCCCCAAAAATACTGGACCTGGATAGATGGATCCATTTCGGTTAAAAAGATTTCCGAAGTGTTCCCAATGGAAGAGCTGACCGTTGATGGACTGGATCGGGCTATCAAAAGCCTCAAAAGCCGCCGGGCCGCTATCTAAGCGAAGGTGTAAGCAGGGGGACAGTTTGATAACAGGAAAAAGGCTCAATTATCATTATTAGTAGATAGTTGAGCCTTTATTACCAGGAGTGATTGATAATCGGTAGAGGCACCATCTCGCTGGCAATTTTGTTCTCTTCAGCTTAACTGTTTGGTCGTAACGGCAGTATTAGGTTTTAGGCAAAAATTATAGCAAATGGAGGAGAGTATAATGGGTTTTACTATTAATTCCAGCATAGCCGTAGAAGTGACCCCTTCTGGCGTAGCGGTTTTATCCTTAAACCGTCCGGAGAAGAGGAATGCTGTAAATGATGATATGCTGCGGAATTTGGAAAACATTCAAAACAATATTATCGCTGAGGAATCCATTCGGGCAGTCTTGATTAAAGCCAATGGACCCCATTTTACAGTAGGGATGGATTTAAACTCGATCAAAACCTTTGGCAATCGCTTTACCCTGAATAGGATAGCCTGGCTGCAAGGGGTCTACGGCCGCTGGCAGGAGATGCCTATCCCGGTAGTGGCTGCAGTTCAGGGTTATTGCATCGGCTCTGGCATAGAAATGATTCTGGGTTGTGATTTCCGAATTGCCGCTGAAAATGTCCGTTTCCGTCTGCCCGAGGTATCCCTGGGCTTATCCCCGGACATGGGTGGTACCGCCCGTTTGACTAAGCTGATTGGGCTGGGGCAGGCCAAGAGATTGATTATGGCCTGTGAAGAGGTTAAGGCTCAGGAAGCATTTAGCATAGGATTGGTAGAGGAAGTAGTAAAAGATGAAGAACTTGAGGCCAGGGCTTTGAGTTTAGCGGAAAAGATGGCTGCTTATCCTCCCCTGGCAATGGGATGGGCCAAAAAGGGCATTAACCTGGCTCATGATAATAGTACCGCAGCCGCCCTATTGTTTGAACAAGCCCAATCATCCTCCTGTTTCGCTTCCCAAGATTTAAAGGAAGCGGTGGCTGCCTTTATGGAAAAACGCAAACCCAATTATCAGGGTAAATAAGCTCCGGTGGGACAGAAGAAGTGATACCAAGAGGCAATTGCCTTACTCCAAAAAACTATGGCATTATTGAAAAAGCTATGGTAAACTGAATTAAATTATTACATTTGCGTAAATTACCGAAGGGAAAAAATGAAATGACAAGTATGAGGAGGGGCGGAAATGAATTTTAATCTTACTAAAGAGCAATCGCTGTTGCAAGCAATGGCTCGTGATTTTGCCGAGAAAAAATTGGAGGCTATTGCCAAGCAGATTGATGAGGAAAACCAAATTCCAGCTGAAATACTAGCCGAGATGGGTGAACTTGAATTATTCGGCATACCTATTGGAGAAGAATACGGAGGGGCAGCCGGAGGTTATGACGGGTACGTCCTGGTCATGGAGCAAATATCCCGAGTATCAGGAGGAGTAGCTATGACCATGGCCGCCCACACCCTGGGCTTGGGGGCCTTTGAAAAGTTCGGTACCGAGGAGCAGAAGCAGAAGTATCTGCCTGATGCCTGTAAAGGCAAGACTATAGCTTCCTTTGCCTTCACTGAACCGGCTACTGGTTCTGATCCCAAGCAATTAACCAGCACCGCAGTGAAAGAAGGAGATTTCTATATCCTGAATGGCACCAAGCGCTTTATCTCCAATGCCAATTATCCCGGGCCCTGTGTGATTTTTGCCCGGGAAAGCGAAAGTGGAGAGATAAGCGCTTTTATCGTGGACAAATGGTGTGAAGGATATTCCATATCCGAACCCTGGGCCAAAATAGGTATGAAAGGCGGAATCCTGGCCGATATATATATGGAAAACATCAAAGTGCCGGTACAAAACGTGCTGGGGAATATCGGCCAGGGTTTCCCCATCTTGCTTTATGGAATAGCTCTAGGCAAAGTAGGTACTTCTACTGCAGCTCTAGGAGGCACCCTGGCCGCCCTGGAAGAAGCCGTGAAATATGTTAAAGAAAAGACCCACCGAGGAGCCCCGATAGCCAAATTCCAAGCCATTCAATTGAAAATAGCCGATTTAAAAATCAAATATGAAACTTCTCGTTGGCTTTGTTATCGCCTGGGGTGCTTAGCCAATGACATAAAAGACCCGGCCGGCTTTGCCGCCGAAGCAGCCCTGGCCAAAGCCTACTGCGGGGACACCGTAGTTGAAGCAGCCAAGATTACTATGGATGCCCATGGTTCATATGGTCTAATGAAAGACTATAATATTGAGCGCATACTAAGGGATGCCCTAATTGGACCCGAGATTGAAGGGGTTTCCGATATGCAAAAAATGATTGTAGCGGGGTCAGTATTAAAAGGATAAAGTGAGGTGCAGCGAGCAGATGGAAGAAAAATTTGATGCCATAATAATAGGCGCAGGTCTGGCTGGTCTCGGTGCTGCCTATACTCTGGCCCGGGAAGGCCTGGAAGTCCTGCTCCTGGAAAGGGGGGACTATCCCGGCTCCAAGAATGTAACCGGGGGCCGTATTTACCTCAATCCGATTAGAGACTTGTTCCCTGACTTGTGGAAGAAAGCTCCTTTTGAGCGCCATATAACCCAAGAAGGGGTCAGCGTCATGGCTGGGGAAAGATCTCTGAATATTTCCTACCGGGGGGAAGAGCTGGAGCAAGAGCCGTACCAGAGTTACAGCATATTGCGAGCCAAATTTGACCGCTGGTTGTCCAAGCAAGCGGAAAGAAAAGGTCTTATGCTGGTCAGTCGTAGCCGGGTTGACGATTTGATAATTGAGGATGGACGGGTTGAAGGGGTATACGCAGGGGGAGATGAACTTCGTTCCCAGGTGGTTATTGCTTGTGATGGAGTGCTTTCCCTGATGGCAGAAAAAGCAGGTTTGAGAAAACCAGGCTCGGCCAGGCAATATGGAGTAGGTTTTAAGGAAATAATTGAACTCGATTCTGCTCTAATCAATGAACGCTTTGGCTTAGAGGGAGATGAAGGCGCTGCCCGTCTTTTTATGGGCGAAGTAAGCAAGGGGAAATTCGGCGGCGGATTTCTCTATACCAATAAGGAAAGCATCAGTTTAGGGATAGTGGTGGGAATCCAGGACCTTATGGAAGGAGCCCCGGCCATTCAAGCCCCGGCGCTGCTGGATGAGTTTAAGCAAAGGCCGGAAGTGGCTCGTTTGATTAAAGGGGGCGAAACGGTAGAGTATTCGGCCCATGCTATACCTGAAGGTGGACTAAAAAGCCTGACCAAACTCTATGGAGATGGGATTCTGGTGGCCGGGGATGCCGCCGGGTTTTCCATGAACATTGGAATAACCGTAAGGGGCATGGAATATGCTATGGCCTCAGGCTATTATGCTGCCCAAACGGTTATTCAGGCCAAGGCCAGAGAAGACTTTAGTGCCGCCAGTCTGGCTGCTTATGAATCCATGCTAAATGAAAGCTTTGTCATGAAGGACTTCAGAAACTTCAGTGAAGCCCCGGAAGCCCTGGAAAACCACCGGATTTACACCTATTATCCTGAACTGGCTGGCAATATTATGCGGGATATGTACAAGATTCCGAACGGCAGCAAGGAGCGACTGTTCCCCACCGTGAAGAAATACCTGGGCACTGGTGAATTGTGGGCTATGTTTAAGGACATGCGGAAGGTGATGAAAATATGAGCGAAAACATGGGATTAAAAGCCAAGCTGGGTTTGGATGTATTTAAACCCGATAAAGAACCCCATATTAAGATCAAGCCAGGTATGGAAAAGGATCCGCGATTAAAAAGGGCGGTACTGGTTTGTCCGGCCGGCTTATATGAAGAGAAAGAGGACGGCAGGGTAGAGCTGACCATTGATGGCTGTCTGGAATGTGGCACCTGCCGTATAGCTTGTGGCATCGAAGTATTAGAATGGTATTATCCCAGTGGAGGAGCCGGAGTACAGTTCCGCTTTGGGTAAAGCTTAGGAAAATGGGCGGCCCTGGGCATGATCCCGAATACTATTTCTAGAATATCTAGTATATATCGATTGATTTCCTGAGGAAAAGTAATATAACTGGGTTTTTGCTGGGGAATCACCGATTATAATCAATAGGAGTTAAAGGAGGTTACTGGGTATGAATATAGTTGTTGCAATGAAACAGATACCGGATTTGCAGCAGATAAGAATCCGCCAACGCCAACCGGTACTGGATGGAGTCCCTGCAGCCCTGGGTGTAATAGATAAAAATGCCCTGGAAGCTGCCGTCTTGCTTAAAGAGGAAGAGGGCGGGCAAGTAATTGTATTGTCGGCCGGGAATGAAGAAGTGGAAGAGACGGTCAAAGAAGCACTGGCAGCTGGGGCTGATCAGGCTTATTTAGTCATTGATGATAGTATCGAAAACGCAGATGGCAGTGTGAAAGCCCCTATTCTGGCTGAAGCCATAAAGAGGATAGAGGATGTAGGGATGGTCTTGTTTGGTGAAGGCAGTGGAGATAATTATTCCGGGCAGTTAGGCTCCAGAGTAGCCGAACTGCTGGGTTGGCCTCAGGTGGGCTATGCCAGTGAGATCCAGATCCAGGGCTCCCAAGCCCTAATTACCCGTTCCCTGGAGGATGGAGATGAAGTTATTGAAGTGAATATGCCAGTAGTAGTGAGTGTCTTAGGCGATATTAATGAGCCCCGGATTCCTTCCGTTACCCAGATTTTAAAAGCGGGTAGAAAACCTAAAGAAGTATGGGAACTGGATGAGCTGGAACTTGACCTGTCCGGTTTGCCCCAGATAAAAACTCTGAGTAATCTGGCTCCTGAGACCAACCGCAAGCAGGTCAAGGTAGGCAGCGTAGAAGAACTGATTCAGGCCCTAAAAACCGAAGGGGTAATATAGGAGGGAGAGCAAAATGGCAGGAGTAATTGTATACAGCGCAAACCCGGAACTGGCCCTGGAGTTAGTTACCGCCGCCAGGAAAATAAATGATAAGGTAGTTGCCTTGAGTATAAATGATGATAATCTGGCCCAGACCTTGAGCCAGGCTGGTGCCCGAGCCATAAAACTCACTCATCCCGATCTGCAGGTGGCTGATACCGCCGCCGTAGCAGGAGCCATAAAGCAGGCTTGGGATGGGGTACCAGCAGAGGTGGTCTTGCTTTCCTCGGATCGGCGGGGCAAAGAATTAGCTGGACGTCTAGCCCAGCTTATGGGAGCCGGATGCCTGACCGATGTGACCGCTATTGAGGTAGAGGATGGCCAAATCCAATGCCAGCGCAATGCCCTGGGTGGAGCTACGGTAGCTGTCCAATGCATAGAAGGACCACAGCTTATTGCTGTTCGCCCACGGTCTTACCCAGCAGCAGAGGGTGCTGCAGGCAGCCTGGAAGAAATGGCCGTAGAAGTTAAAGCCAGCGGAATAAAAGTCTTGGACTTCAAGGCTAAGGCAGGAGATACGGTAGATATTGAGGCCTCCGAGATACTAGTGGCAGTGGGTCAGGGTCTTAGTGATGAAGGCCAGCTATCAGGAGTCAGGGACTTGGCCGCTAAACTGGGCGGAGAAGTAGCCTGTTCCAAACCCCTGGCAACTGATAAAAAATGGCTGTCCGAGGAACGAATCATCGGTCTTTCTGGCAAGAAATGCAAACCCCAGCTAGCCCTGTTATTGGGCATCTCCGGACAGGTACAATTTACCGTGGGAATCAGGGATGCCAGAGTAATAGTAGCAGTCAACACCGATGAAAACGCAGCCATAAACTACATGGCTGATTATATCATGTCGGCCGACCTGCACCAGGTAATTCAGGATCTAACCCAAAAACTCTAATCGGGACAGGGGGACAGGTTTCTTGTCCCACATTTCAGCAGGCATGTTTTGCCTGCTTTCATCCTAAAGGCTCAACTAAGGTCTGCTAGTTGAGCCTTCTTGGTGGCGAAAATTCCCTTTATTCCTTTAATTCCCTTAAACCCCCTCCACCTGCTTTGCGTAGGAATATTATATCAGTCCGGGCTACTGCTATTGGTCGGGAAAGCAGTCCATACCAGCCTGGGGCTCCAATTCCAGCCGGAAGCGAAAAAAGAGACAGAGGAAGCATATCCTGCTTAGGCTTTAAATGCAAATGGACATGGGTTATAATTTTTAAAGCATGGGAGAAAGGTTGTGGATTATTTGCTTATAGTGCTGGCGATTATGGCTGCCATTATTTTTATCGTCTATGGTATTTATTTCGCCGCTATTTTAAGGGGTAAGCCCCAGGTCATGGAAGCTGAAATGGGGGAGGCTCTGGCTCTCTGGCTGACCAAAGAAAGTGGATCCGATCGGCTTCGTCTACTGAGCCTTTTGCTGGGCTCCTTGATACTGGAGGGGGCTTACTTTATTCTGGCTTTCATGTTTTTGCACAATCCGGTTATGATTATTTTAACCCTGATTCTGGCCGGGGAGGAGCTCCTGCATGTGGGAGTGGTAATTAACGCCGCCCTGAAATACTGGCAGGGCAAAATACAGGCTCAGCAAATATTGAACTGGATTATTGAACGAGTAAGTGCCCTGTTTTTCTTTACCCATGCCTTTTTGGTTTTGGTAAACATTTTAGTATTTTAATTAATGGAGGAAAGCACCTTGTTAAAACCATACCGGCTGGCTTTAGCCAGTTTATGTATTTACCGCAGCATTTTGCAGGATTCTTTGTTGCAGTCCCTGCTGCAGGCCCTGGACGAGGGAATCAAAGAAGCTGATTCGATTTCAGTCCGGGATAGCTATGGTGAGTTTTTATATAGGGTTTTTAATACTGGGACTAGCTATAAAAACTATCTGCTGGATTTGATCCGCTATGATGACAATCCCTTTAGCCAGGCTTCCGAGATGGTAGGGATTGATAATATGGATCCAATACTGCTGGCTGCAGCCCGGCAGGATCTTAGGAATTTACACTTAATATATAAGCTGGATTTCAAGCAATGGGAACGGCGGCTGGGGATAGTAGAATCGGGACTGGAGCAGGCTCCTAATGCCCCGGACTCTTTGGCCTTAAAGCTGGATGAGGCTCAGGATTGGTCAGCCCAGATTGACGCTCTGGCTAAGTATCATCGGGATAATTCCCGGGGGATAATAGCCAAATATAGAGCTTTTAGCTTCTCTTCTCCAATGGGCTTGTTAGGGATTGGCCATCCAGATCTGCCGGAGCTGGATGACCTTATTGGCTGTTCCCGGCAAAAAGAATTATTGTGTGCTAATACGGAAAACTTTCTTAAAGGCTACTCAGCCAATAATGTTCTTTTATACGGTCCTAGGGGAACCGGAAAATCCACTATGATCAAAGCCCTGCTCAAAAAATACCCGGACCGGGCTTTGCGCTTGGTTCAGCTGGATCGGGAACAAATCGATTATTTGCCGGAGCTTATGGCTTCGCTGATGGGGTAC
>CAZPSR010000038.1:0-13369 GCA_964589135.1 uncultured Syntrophomonas sp. | reverse complement strand
AAGAAGCACAAAACCATCCGTCAGCTGAGGCGTAAAAGAGGTTTTACTGCCAATGAGCTGGCCATCCTGGCCAAAGTTGATACTATAGCAATTCTTAAGTTGGATGATCTTAAGTTAAAAGATATTGATAAGGAGATGAAAAACAAGCTGCTGCCTTATCTTTAAAGATCTTGACCTAAAGTATTGCATTATGGTAGTACACCAAGTATACTTTAATTGTGAACATAGTATACCTGTAGTAAAACCTTTAAAGGGGAGGCTTAAAGCATGCCAGCCAAGAAAGCTATTATCCCAATTCTAGTTTTAGGCTTAATCGGATTGGCCTTATTCTGGGCTTATTATCATTATTACCAGTCTCCGGCTCAGAGGATGGAAGCCAGTGGAACTATAGAAGCAGAGTCAGTAGAACTAAATGCCCGCATTAGCGGTACCCTGACCAAGCTGGAAGGTGAGGAAGGCGATCGGGTAACTAAGGGACAGCTGGTAGCAGAAATCTCCCGTCCCGACCTATTGGCCCAAAGAGAGCGGGATGCTTTAAGTGTAGCCGCCCTGGAAGCCAAACTACAGGACTTAAAGTCAGGAGCCCGGTCTCAGGAAATTCAAGAAGCCTCCACCCAGGTGAATATAGCATCAGCTAGTTTGCAACAGGCCCAACTGGACCTGGACCGAAGCCAACGCTTATATGAGGCCGGAGCCATAGCCCAAGTAGAACTGCAGCAGCAGCAATTAAACCGGGATAATTGGGTTTCTCAGCTGGAAGCAGCTCAAGCCCGTCTCCATCTTTTACAAGCCGGAAATCGACCTGAGCTAATTGAGTCTGCTGCGGCAGAATTAAAACGAAGCCAGGCGGTCTTGAAGGCTGCTGATGCCCAGCTGCAGGACTTAAAACTATATTCGCCCATTAATGGGATTATCAGTCACCAGAACTATACTGGGGGAGAATATGTACCAATGGGCAGTTCCCTTTTACAGATTATTGATATCCAAGATATGTGGATCAAAGTATACCTCCCTACTGATGACCTGCCCCATATCAAGTTAAATCAAACTGCCCGCATTCAGGTTAGTGGCAGTGACCAAGTCTTTACCGGCCGAGTGATATCCATCGCCACCCAGGGAGAATTTACCCCTAAGACCATACAGACTAAAAAAGAGCGAACCAACGTAGTCTATGCCGTTAAACTGGCAGTTGAGAACCAGTCCGGCATCTTAAAACCAGGTATGCCGGCAGATGTATTTTTTAACCGGGGTGATGGGGATGATTAAGTTTACTGAAGTCACTAAACGCTTTGCTTCGATATTAGCCGTAAATGCATTCTCGGCTCAGGTTAAGCAGGGCGAAATCTTTGGCTTGGTTGGCCCGGACGGAGCCGGCAAAACTACTCTTCTACGCTTGTTGGTGAATTTGATTGATCCGGATACCGGCACTATTACTATTGAGGGAAGGCCTCCCCATGGTTTTCCCCGGGAGAAATTAGGCTATATGCCACAAAAATTCAGCCTTTATGGAGATTTGACTATAAGCGAGAATATAAACTTTTTTGCTTCCCTGTATCGGCTAGATAAAAGCACCATTCAGCAGCGCTCTCGGGAAATGCTGGACCTCACCGGTTTATCCAGCTTTGGCAACCGCCTGGCCGACCATCTATCCGGGGGTATGAAGCAGAAGCTGGCCTTAAGCTCAGCCCTAATGACTCGGCCCGATCTGATGATACTGGATGAACCCACTTATGGGGTCGATCCCCAATCGCGCAAGGACTTCTGGCAGATCCTTTACCGACTTAACCAGGAAGGGATAACTATAGTAGTTTCCACCCCTTATATGGATGAAGCCGAACTATGCCATCGGGTGGCCTTGATTAATAATGGGCAACTACTGCAATGTGATTCTCCATCGGCTCTCAAGCAGATTTTTGCCGGGCAGGTAGTAGAGGTAAGAGCTAATATAAGTGATCCCTATTATTTCGATGATTGCCGACAGCTTATCGACTCTTCCTACTATTCCCGACGTTTTCATTTATGGATCAAACCCCATCCCCAGCTATTCCAGCTTCTTAAGGATTATGCCGCTAATAAAGATGGTTCAGATCTGCTAATTAAATATATATCTCCCAGTATGGAGGATGTGTTTGCTTTCCAGGCCGAACCTCGTCTGGGATCGGGCCATTTTAGGACTTAGCCATAAGCCGGGAGGTCATCTATGGAATATACCATTGTTACCCATAATTTGAGCAAGACATTTGGTTCTTTTACGGCGGTGGACCAGATTAATCTGAATATTAAAGCCGGGGATATCTGTGCTTTTCTGGGACCTAACGGGGCGGGCAAAACTACGGCCATTCGCATCCTGTGCGGGATACTGAGGCCCAGTGCTGGCAGCGGCAGGGTACTGGGTTATGACCTGGTTAAAAACTCGGAGAAAATAAAGGAAAATTTGGGCTATATGTCTCAGAAATTCAGCCTTTATCACGATTTAAGCGTACGGGAAAACCTGGATTTTTATTCCGGGATATATCGCCTAGCCGCTAGAAAACGCCGTCAGAGAATTGAGGAAATGATAAGTTTGGCTGACCTTATCGGGCGAGAAGATCAACTGGTAGCCAACTTAAGCCAGGGTTACAAACAAAGACTAGCCCTGTCCTGCGCTATCATTTCTGATCCTCAGGTGATCTTTTTAGATGAACCAACCAGCGGGGTCAGTCCCGGAGCCCGACGCTCTTTTTTCAATATTATTCAAGAACAGGCCAACCAGGGTAAAACCATAATTATCAGTACCCACTTTATGGATGAGGCCGAGCGCTGCGGCCAGATTGCCTTTTTTAATCAGGGACAACTGCTGGCCCTGGATCATCCCGCCCAGCTGAAAAAAAAGGCGGTACCAGGCAAGCTTTACCGAATCGAAGTGGAAGATCCTATTCTGCTTTTAGATAAAATCAGCCATCGCCCTGGAATTAACGAGGCCAGCCTGCATGGACGCTCTTTGCATATATTGTTGGAAGACGAAAAGCAATTGGAATGGTTAAGCGAAGCTGCCGGGACTAAACCAGAGATGATCGAACCTACCTTGGAAGACGTATTTCTGGCCTTAGCCCAGAGAAAAGAAGGGGGAAATTATGACCCGAATTCTATCAGTAATTAAAAAAGAATACCTGCAAATGCGCCGAGATCGCTTAACCCTGCTTTTGATATTTATGTTGCCATTGGTACAACTGCTCTTATTTGGCTATGCTATCCAAACCGAGGTAAAGCATATTCCCACCGTAGTTTTTGATCAATCTTTATCCAGTGAAAGCCGGGATATTCTCAGTTCTTTTTCAGCTTCCGGCTATTTTGATGTAGTGTACAGCGCTGCCAGGTATGAACAGGTAACCAGGTATATTGATCAGGGCCAAGCCCAGGTGGGAATCATTATTCCGCCTGATTTCCAGCGCAAACTGGCCCGAAATGAGTCGGCCCCCCTACAGGTAATAGTTGACGCCAGTGACAATATGGTAGCCAACCAGGCTATTGCCACCGCTAATTCCATAGGATTGCTAAAATCCCAAGAGATACTCATGCAAAAACAACCAGGGGCTACATTGCCCTTGGAGGTCAGGGTACGCCCCTGGTATAATCCCGACGGCATAACAGCTTACTATATGGTTCCAGCTATTTTGGGAGTTATTGTAACCATGACCATGGTAATAATAACGGCCATGGCTATCGTGCGGGAGAGGGAACGGGGTACCCTGGAACAATTGATAGTAACTCCCTTAAAAAATTATGAGCTGATGCTGGGCAAAACCATTCCCTATATTGTCCTGGGTTATCTGCAAATAACTGTAGCCTTGCTGGTAGCCAGCCTGATTTTTAAGGTTCCCATTCAGGGCAGTCTTTTCGAGCTCTACTTATTGACCCTGTTTTTTATAACGGCTTCTTTAGGTTTGGGCTTAACTATATCTAATCTGGCTAAAACCCAGATGCAGGCTATGCAGATGGCTTTTTTCGTGATGCTGCCCAGTATTATGCTTTCCGGGTTTTTATTTCCGCGCCAGGCTATGCCTGATATTATCTATTATATAAGTTATGTGGTGCCTCTTACTTATTACCTGGATATTATCCGCGGTATTGTATTAAAGGGGATCGGATTTTCTTATTTGATGGGTCAGGTCAGCGCTCTGTTGCTTTTTTCCCTGCTGATGCTGTTCATTAGTAGCACCAGGTTTAAGAAAAAGCTAGACTAGGAGGAGAAATGGAGATTAGACAACGAATCTTGAATTCCTGCCGTCAGCTGGCCCTTATCAAGGGATTCCGCCAGCTGACGCTTGAAGAAATAGCGGGGAGGGCAGGGATTACTAAAAGGACCGTTTACCGCCGATTCAGGAGTAAAAATGAAATACTAGAGGCCTGTGTGGATGATTTCCTGCAGGCCATGGAGCAACATTCCGATACCTTATTAAATAGCGACCAGGATATACCCGTAATTATGGAGGAAATATTAAGCTACCTCATAGCTGGAGAAAAAACCATAATCAGCCAGCAGCTACTAGAGGATCTGCACCGGTACTACCCCGAGCTCTGGGACAAAATCAATCAGTTTCGGATGGAGCGAATTCGCTTAATTATCAACTTGGCTCAACAACAGCACTCTCATAAGATCTCAATTGATCCCTTGATTCTGGGTACCGTAATATCGGCTGCTATCCAAAGTGTATTAAATCCGGCCTTCCTAATCCAAAACCAGATTGATTTTAAGGATGCTGCAGCCCAAATAGTCTCAATATTTTTGCCTTTCTTTAATTCATCATCTTAATTAATGCCGAGGTTTTTCAAATCCGGCTCATTTCTGCCCTATTCGGCCCAAAGTTGGGGTTTTATAAGGATAGCCTGGTTTCTCCGGTATTTGACTCTGGGCTACTAAATAAACCCCATTCTAGTGCTCACCTTTCATTTTCCTTTGGTAGCAGATGAAGCCCTTCTGGCCAAATTAGTAAAAATAAATCAATTGCCTGGTATACAACATGGTCACAATTGGCAATAAATAAGTTAGGGGCATTTCGCTTTTAGTATTAAACCACAGTTTTTATTAGGAGGTATTTGAGTATGACTGTGAAGAGCCGGTACCAGAAACTCAATCAACAGGTGTATCAGTCCAGCCAGAAAGCCATTAGCTCTGCCCAACAAGCCCATGAAGCAGTGGCCCAGGCTCAAAGCAGCCTGCTGCCACAGGAAATTCAATACGCTGAGAGCAAGGTTTTGGAAGCCCTCACCTATCTACGCCAGGTTCAGAACCAAGTGGAAAATCAGATTATTTCACCTGAACTCCAGCAAAGTCTGCTAGAGGAAGAAAGTAGGCTGATGCAGGAGTATGAACTGTTCTAAATCCTATAATGATCCATTCCCCCCTCAAGCAGGAAGGAATCTTGCGGGATCTCCTTCCTGCTTGTACCTATAAACAATATCTAAAGTCCCATAATATCCTAACCCATGGTATTATTATATTAATTTATCATTGGCTTGGCATTAGCCCAACCTGGAGGGAGGTTTTGTTCTGTCGGGAGGAGAAAACCCCGATAGGGCCCGGGTATAATTCCTTCCATCATAAGGGGTTTCCTGAATGAATCCTAAATGTTTCATCATAATGGGGAATTGATTGCTTTAGGGCTGAGGGATACTAATGAAAAAAGTTAGAGGTTTTATTATGAGGTTTTTGCGTACTTTCTTGCTGCTTACCCTGGGGTCCTTTTTAGACGCAGCGGGTTTTTACTTCTTTCTGGCCCCTAATAACATAGCAGCAGGAGGAATTAACGGCTTATCCCTGGTGCTAAATACCTATCTGCCTCAGTTCCCTTTGGGAAGCCTGGTTCTCATAATGAGCATCTTTTTGCTCTCCTTAGGCTTTCTGCTGATCGGATCGGTTTTCGGCTTAAAAACCATCTATTGCAGTATTTTGATTCCCTTAATGATCTGGGGACTGGAATATTTATATCCCTTGAATGCTCCCATGGGAAATGATACCCTGGTCCAGCTCATTTTTGGCGTACTGATATCAGGCACTGGAGTTGCCCTATTGTTAAACCAGAATGCATCTAGCGGTGGAACTGATATTGGTTCCCGTATCCTGCACAAGTACTACCACCTGGACCTGGGCAAAGGACTGTTTATTATAGACTTCTTTATCACCGTAGCCGCTGCCGTCACCTTCGGTTTTGAAAAGGGTATGTATGCCTTGCTAGGAGTATTGCTCTATAGCCTGGTCATTGATGCCGTAATAGCTGGCTTTAACGTGAGCAAACATGTTATTGTTATCACCCGGGAAAGCGAATTGCTCCAAGAGTTTATTATCCAGGATTTGCAACGCGGAGCTACTGTTTATGCGGCTCAAGGGGCTTATTCCGGAGAACCCCGGCAAGTTATTATGACCATTTTGGGCCGACGGGAATTTATTCAATTGCGGGACTATATCAAAAATCTGGATCCCCAAGCATTTATTAGCGTGCAAAATACCCATGAGGTGCTGGGAGAAGGCTTCAGAGCCCTGGAATAGCCTGCCCTGGGTTTACAGCTTACAATATCATTCAATTTGCCTTAGCCTTACCAGCAATTGCTTTTACCACTCGAAAGTGCTAGTATGTTTTTGTTAAATGCCTTGCCAAGCAAGGGCCAATTTAATCGGAGAGGACTTTCATTTATGTTGGGCACCATAGTAAACACTGCTGCCATTATGGTGGGAGCACTTATTGGGCTATTGTTTAAAGGTGGCATTCCTGAATCTTATAACCAGACCATCATGAAAGCTATTGGCTTAGCGGTAGTATTAATCGGCTTGCTCAATGCCTTCAAGACTGAGCATATGTTATTACTGATATTTAGCCTGGCCATCGGCAGCCTGTTGGGGGAAATGATGAAAATCGAAGATGGTCTGGAAAATTTGGGCAAATGGTTAGAATCCCGCTTCTCTTCCTCGGGCAGCAATATCTCCAGCGGTTTTGTCACCTCTAGTCTATTGTTCTGTGTGGGAGCTATGGCCATAGTTGGTTCTCTAGAGAGCGGACTTTCTGGCAACCACCAAACCCTTTTTGCCAAATCGGTATTGGACGGAATTACTTCCATCGTTTTTGCTTCTACCATGGGCCTGGGAGTAGTTTTTTCAGCTGCCTCGGTATTTATCTACCAGGGATTTATAACCCTGAGCGCTTCCTTTTTGCAGCAATTCCTGGTTGAGGCCGCTATCACCGAAATGTCCGCCGTAGGAGGTCTATTAATACTAGCCATTGGAATGAACCTTTTAGATCTACCGCGGATTAAAGTAGGCAATATGCTGCCTGCCATATTTTTACCCTTACTTTACTATATACTCTTGCCTTATTTCTCCAGTCTACCGGGACTGTTTTAAAAAGGGCCAGCACCTGTGCCCCCTGGTTTCGTTCGTGGGACTCGCCCCCTTCGCTTTGGCATCATAGGGTGGTCAACCTTGATTGTAAAGCGAAGCGAAACATCAGTGGTCTTCGGAGGGTGCAATCATGCCGAATCAAAGGGCCCGCAAATAAGCTTCATTCATTTCTCACTTGTTTATTAATACTAATCCAACGATACAGAACAAGGCCCCTATCATTTTGTTAATCCCAAATCCCTCTTTATAAAAGAGTATCCCAATGGGTATAAGCATTAAGGCCAAGGCTATATTGGCCACTAAAGATCCCACACTTATTTTCCATCCAGCCCGGTAAGCCATCAAATAGCCAAATTCCAAGCCCACAATGGCAATTCCCAAAGCCCAACTGGTCCAATTGAGATTGGTCAATGATTGCATAAATCCCTGCTGGTTTTTGTTAAATAGAAATAAGATAATGGTCACTATGGCTGCCGTAATATAGGTAATGAATAAGGCGGAAAAGGGATCAGCTTTTACTGGGGTTGATTTCTGGCATATATTGTATATAACATTTGATGCCACTATTAAAACAATTGAAAAAACATACATAAACATGGCTTTGTCTCCTGATTCCATCCGCAGACCATATCAACTGCTTGATATTATAGGGTAACTAATCACTTAATATCATCCCGCAGATCCATGGTGGTTCTGCCTGCGGTATTTGCGAAGATGGCCATATTAGCTGGCCATCTTCGCTTAATAATACTATATCTTTCGAAGGATATAAACCTATACTTCCCTGAAACCCATACACACAACAATAAGAATATGCTTTATTTCCCCATCCTTTGAGAATCATTTATGATATTTCTCCCCCTTGATTATTTTAAAGCCCCGGTAGAGCTGCTCAACCAGCATTAGCACCGCCATCTGGTGGGGAAAAGTCAGGGAAGAAAAGGAAATGGCCTGGTGGGCTCGCTTTTTCACCTGGGCTGATAAACCATGAGAACCGCCGATTACTAAATTGACCCGGTTTTTCCCGGAGTGGTTCCAATTGTCTATGTAATCCGCTAGCTGGATAGAATTTACCTGTTTTCCGTCTATATCAAAAACCACCAGTAATTCATCTTTTCCTAAGATCCCCAGTATTTTTTCTCCTTCTTTTTGTAAAATTTTTTCTATTTCTTTCCCCCCCGCCCTTGGATTGGTCTTTTCCTCTAGGCCCTCCAACAGCTCTATACCGGCATAGGAGCTCAGCCTTTTAGTGTATTCCTTGATCCCAGCTTGGTAGAATGGTTCTCTTATCTTTCCTACAGATATAATCCGGTATTTCATAATTTTCCCCTTCTAATTTTTCTCCAGTTTAACCTGAGCGGATCAAAAAATAAAGGAAGGGGCTTTCCCGGCCTCAAGTCATTTGTCCTCATCTTTATAAATACCAAAAGGGGCAAAAAGTGCCTTTGGCAGCTCATTGCCCCCTACTTGCTATAGTGTTTTTTATATTCTTAGCTTTAAGCGCCAAGCCCCTTTTTTGACCTGGCCAATTTTAGTCCAACCCGAGGAGCTTAAACCCGATCCAGACTAGATAAATTGACGGTCATTATTACGCTGGAAAGCAGGCCAAAGGCAGCAGCAGCTTATGAATCCATAAAATAATAATGATCCTTACCATAGTGATCATATAGATGTTCCAGGGTCTCGCCAAATCTCTGATAATGCACGATTTCCCTTTGTCTGAGCCAGCGCAAGGTTTCGCTTACCCCAGGATCATCCGATAATTGTAACAAATATTCATAAGTAGCCCGGGCTTTCTCCTCAGCAGCCAGGTTCTCATGCATATCAACGATGGGATTCCCCTTGGATTGAATATAGGCCGCTGTCCAAGGCACCCCATCAGCGTTTACAAAATACAAGGCTTTATCATGATCTGCATAGTATCCATCCAAGCCGGCGGCTTTAATCTCTCGGATTGAGGCATCTTTGATCAGGTTATAAACTAGAGTTGCTACTATTTCCAGGTGGGCTAGTTCCTCGGTGCCAATATCAGTTAACACGGCTTTAGACTTACCGGTAGGCATGGTATAGCGTTGGGTCAAATATCGCATTGCAGCTGACAGTTCTCCATCCGGCCCCCCGTACTGAGTGATTATGACTTTAGCCAGTTTGGGATTGGTAGTACATATTTTAGCCGGGTATTCTAGCTTTTTTTCATATATCCACATTGCTCATGATCCTCCTTATCATAGAAATTAATCTCCCATGGCCAAGGCTCTTCAATCCATTGCCAGGGATAAGTGCTGGGGCTTAAGCCAAAATTGGTTAACGGCCCATACTCCCTCTCATAAGCTTCCAATAAGGCATAAAGCCTATCGACGGTCTCGTTATATGCTTCCAAGGCCCTTTTGTCTCGGGGATGGGTATCCAGATAGAGGTTAAGCTCAATGGCAGTAAATTCCTGGGCCATCAACTTAATAAGTTTCTCTTTTTGGGTATCTTTCATCATAGCGATCCTCCTTCTCATGGCTCTTGTGCTTTCCATCAGCATACCTGTATGGACAATAGTGTTCAGGAAAGATAGTCCCCTTTTCTAGAGCTTCTATTGGCGAAAAACGTCGATGGTATTTTTGTTCCTGGAAAAATGCACGGGCTAGTTTAGGATCGCAGCAATATTTTTTATTCTCCACCTTAAGTCCTCCTTTGTTATTGCTTAACTGCTTAATAAGCAGCTGTCATCGGCATACACGGAAATAAATTCCATCCAACACCAATGTATATTTATTTATATGCAATTTATTTGCCACCGGTTACCATATACGGCATAATATGGGGATATATCCTAATATATTCTTCTTCTTCGTATACCCGGAATGTTTTGGATGGGAAGGCCAAAGAGGTAACGGAATGGAGTAAATGAAATGCAGGTTATAAGGTAAGGAAATAGATTATAGTGATATCCTTTTACTACCGCTGCGGCCATAATAAACAAAAGACCCTTCCATGATTAGAAAGGTCCCCATCAATTAAAATCTGGCTACTTGCAATCAGCACCGATGGCATGGGGGTGAATACGGGAAATTATCCCCTTTTGCTGTGCCAACGGGTATTTCCCAGGCTTGCTTAACTCAGGGTAATCTGGATGCTGTGTTTCTTGACTTGGGCTGATTCTTCATTTACCAGCCTTATTATAGACACCCGTACCGAGTCTCCCGCTCTTTTCTGCCTGATATAAGCTTGTAATTCCAGACCTGTAGCTATTTCTTGTCCATCTATTTCATATATAAGGTCGAAAGCTTTTAGCCCCGCCTTCCCAGCTGCCCCTCCCCTGACTGGTTCCACGATTACGCCGCCTTTGACCGGTAATTGGTAATACCGAGCCTTTTCCTGACTTATCTCACCCAATACCTTTATTCCCAGCCGGGGACGCTCTACTTTACCCTGACTTTTTAATTCTTCTACTACCAGCTTAACCTGGTTGGAAGGAATGGAAAAGCCCATCCCTTCAAAACCGCTTTCGACTATTTTAACGGTGTTGATACCGATTAATTCTCCTTGCAGGTTAACCAATGCTCCCCCTGAATTGCCCGGATTGATGGCAGCATCGGTTTGAATCAACTGAAATAGGAGTCCTTCTTCCGTAGTTAGCAGCCGATTTAGGCCACTCACTATTCCAGCCGTTACGGATCTGGCAAACCTTTGCCCCAAGGGATTGCCAATAGCTAATACTTCCTGTCCTACTACCAAGCTTTCTGAATTTCCTAACTTTATCGGGGTTACATGATTATCTACCGTGATTTTGATTAAGGCCAAGTCGGTTTGAGGATCGCTGCCTACAACTTCTGCTTGTTCCTCATTACCATCGGCCAGGGTTACGGTTATGCTTTCCGCCCCTCGTACTACATGATTATTGGTTACTATATAGCCTTCGTGATCTAGAATTACTCCCGAGCCAGTTGATTCAACCAGATTGGGGTTGAATATATCCTTACTGCGGCTTAGATTACTGATTCCAACTATGGATGGACTGACTTGGGCTGCCACCTGGCTAATTTTTCCCCCGGGGGAGTCAGCCTGGGAATATACCGTATTCTTAGTTTCATCAGCCTTAGGAAAACTCTGGGCAGAGTACCAAAAGGTGCCCAGCCCCAGGCTAAAACAAGTAAAAAACACGATCAATACCAATATATTCCTTCCCACTCTTTTCCCTCCTGCTTCGTTTTTCTATATGGCTCTTCTGGACTAGAGCTAACCTAAGATAGCTTTTTCCGTGGGAATTAAAATATACCGTTCAATATATTCCAAGCCTATTAGCAGAAGCTGATGTCTCCGGTAATTTTTAACTCAGGGGGTAAATTGCCTGGGCACCAAAACTAAGGGCTACCTTAACAGTAGCCCTTTTTCCCAGTAATTTATGATACCTATTACATTAACGCCACAATTAATCGGGCCCGGTGGATTCTACTTCACATCGGCTCCTAAGGCTATGAGCTTATCCTTTATATTTTCATAACCTCTGAATATATGAACCGCGTTTTCTATTTCGGTCTCCCCTACCGCGGCCAGAGCCCCCAGTACCAAAGCGGCACCAGCCCTCAAATCGGTTGCCTTAACCCGAGCTCCACAAAGTCTCCCTACTCCTTCTACCACTGCGGTATGACCTTCCACTTTTATATTAGCTCCCATACGCTTTAATTCATCCACGATTTGAAAACGGTTTTCAAACACATTTTCCACTATAATACTTGAACCTCGTCCCATACATAGCAAGGCCATCATCTGGGACTGCATGTCAGTAGGAAATCCAGGGTAAGGAAGAGTCTTTATATCCACTGGCTTAATATAGGGACCCGCTTTAACCAGAATCCCCTCATCCTTCTCCTCTACTATAGCCCCGGTTTCCTGCAGCTTAGCAATAATTGGATGTAGATGAATGGGGATTACATTCTCCACCAAAACTTCTCCCCCAGTTATAGCAGCAGATATCATATAAGTTCCGGCTTCTATTCGATCAGGAATTATGGCATAACGCCCCGCCTTCAGTTTCTGGGCCCCTTCTACTTTGATTACGTCGGTCCCAGCTCCCCGGATACGGGCCCCTATGGAGTTGAGATAATTGGCCAGATCCACAATTTCAGGCTCTTTGGCTGCATTTTCAATGATACTCAGCCCCGGTGTCTTGGCTGCCATCATAATAATATTCTCAGTTGCGCCCACACTGGGAAAGTCCAGGTATATTCTGGCACCTCCCGGATTATTCACCTGAGCATAGATATAGCCATGCTCGATCTGGATCTTAGCCCCGAGAGCCTGCAGACCCTTAATATGCAGATCCATAGGCCTGGATCCTATATCACAACCTCCCGGCATTGAAACTACTGCCTGACCCCGGCTACCCAGCATAGCACCTAAAAACAGATTAGATGCCCGCAGTTGCTTGGATAGTTCGTAGGAAGTACTGGTTTTAATCTTTTGGGGATCTACCATAATAGACAAACTATGGTCTTCATTCCATTTGGTTTGGGCTCCAATCTCATTGAGTATCTGAATCATAACTTCCACATCACGTATACGAGGCAGGTTATCCAATATGGTCTCACCCTCGGCCATTATGCTGGCGGCCATAATCACCAAACCCGCATTCTTAGCTCCGCTAACCCTAACTTTACCACTTAATGGATTTCCTCCCTTAATAAGGAGAGTGTCTTTCACTGATTACACCTCTTAACTATCAATTTGCTTTAGGCTGTCCACCAATTGTTTTTCAAGCATTCTGTAATCAATACCTATGCTTTTAATTAAAGCATAATCCATACTGTTGCCTTCGCCAAGATAATTCACGATATTCCAGAGACTTTCTTCTCCATATTTATCAATCATAAATTCTATAGCTTGCAATGATTGCCAATAGGCTAACTGTTGATCTAATTGATCAAAATTCTGCTCTAATTGGTCAAAAGTATAAAGTGAATATTTATTGCTGACTGGTTCAGAAAATTCAAACCCGGTTATCTTCTT
>CAZPSR010000037.1:0-13530 GCA_964589135.1 uncultured Syntrophomonas sp. | reverse complement strand
GGTAGCCCCCTTACGGGGACCACTGATGTTCGCTGACGCTCACTATTAAGGTAGCAGGATTTAATTATTTTTTGACGAGAAAACTATTGCCCCTTGTTAACTTAATCGGTGGCAGGAATTTAATTGTCGGAGGATTGGTTGTGCATAGAAGAACTCCTATTTATACAGCTTTATGTGAATATGCCCAGGAGATGGGCTTGAGGTTGCATATGCCTGGACATGCGGGGGGGAAAGGCCTGGATGATTTGGCTTTACAGCAACTGGCAGAGCTGGATGTGACTGAAGTTCCTGGACTGGGGGATTTGCATGTCCTGGAAGGCATTATGGAAGAGGCTAGGAAATTACTGGCGGCAGCCTATGGGGCTAAGCAGAGTCTTTTTCTGGTAAATGGAGCCAGTTCGGGCATTCACACCCTTTTTATGTCATTGAAGCCGGGTAGTCGGGTAATGGTGCCCAGAAATGCTCACCGCTCTTTTTATGCAGGAATGGTATTATCCGGAGTTGAACCAGTTTATATACCTGCTCAGGTGAGTCCGGAATACGGTTTAGCTATGGCAGTCAGCAGCCATGAAATTATGGCTTTGCTTAATACCTATCCTGACCTGGACACGATTTTCCTGACCAGTCCTAATTATTTGGGAATAAGCTCTAATATAGAAGAAATATGCTTTAAGGCCAAGAGGCTAAAAAGAAAAATAGCGGTATGGGTAGATGAGGCCCATGGGGGACATTATCCTTTTCACCCTGCTTTTCCGACCACGGCTCTGAGGGCCGGGGCTGATGCGGTGGTAAACGGGCTGCATAAGACTCTGCCGGTTTTAAACCAGGGGGCTTGCTTGCATGGGCAGGAGGAACTATATTTTTACCAAAGGATGATTCCAGCCTGGTCTATGCTTACTACCAGCAGCCCTTCCTATCCTATACTGGCTTCCATAGATCTAGCCCGTAGTTTTATGATGCTAGAGGGGGAACCTATTCTGGGAAGAGCTTTGGAATTATCGGGTTTATATAAGGGTAAAATCAATACCATTAAAGGGTTATCGGTACTAACTGAAGAAGAATTAATTAAATGGCCGGGGGCGTTAGAGCTGGATCCATTGAAACTGTTGATAGATGTAAGGGGGATTTCCCTTAAGGGCAGGCAAGTAGCTTGCATTTTAAGGGAGGAGCATGGGGTACAAGTTGAAATGGCTGGTTCCCATTATATACTGGCCATGATGTCCATGTTTCTTCAGGCTGAGGATTGGGAGGTTTTTTATCGAGCCTTAGGGAAAATTGCCCAAGAATATCCGGGTGGCAGGGTATACCAAGAGCCTGTTATGCCTTCACCCGAGCCCCAAGTGGTGTTAAATCCCCGGGAAGCCTATTTTGCCAAGAGCATAGAAGTGAAATTGGCCGATGGCCTCGGTAAGGTAGCGGCAGAAATGGTTGCCCCCTATCCTCCAGGAATCCCTTGCCTACTTCCAGGGGAGCTAATCAGTCCGGAGATTTATGAGTATTTACTATACCTGAAAAAGCAGTCCATATCACTACATGGGCCGAAAGACAACAGTCTTAATAAAATACGAATAATAGAAGAAAAGATCTGCTAGGATGGAGTGAGTTTGCTAAATGGGTGATAAGGGTCTTTTAATCAGCCTGGAAGGCATTGATGGCTGCGGCAAGAGCAGTATAATAACTTATTTGAATAGTCAATTAGGCCCCTATAAATTGGTAAACATTAGAGAACCGGGGGGAACCATGCTCTCCGAAACCATTAGGGATATGCTGCTTGATGAGGAGGATAATTATAATATAGGAAGGGAAACGGAGGCCTTGCTCTATGCCGCGGCCCGTAGTCAGGTGGTTAGCCAGGTGATAAAACCTGCTTTAGTTCAGGGTAAGTTAGTTTTGGCGGACCGATTTATTGATTCTACCATTGCTTATCAGGGCTATGGCCGAGGGTTGGACATCTCTTACCTAGAGGCCATGAATAATTTTTGCACCGGAGGCCTGAAGCCAGATCTCACTATTTTATTGGATTTGGAGCCGGAACTGAGCTATAGCTCCCGCAAGCCACAGGCTCCGGATCGAATAGAAAGAGAAGGGATTGGTTTTCAAAAAAGGGTGCGGCAGGGATACCTGCAGCTGGCGGCAGGGGAACCCCACCGCATAAGCATAATTAATGCAGCCCAGGAGTTTGATATAGTCAGCCGGTTGGCTCTGGCCCGTGTTCAGCAGGTCATTGATGATCATAAGCTATAAGCTGGCAAAACCTGGTGAGAGGTCTCCCCTATTCTAAAAGGGAGAGATGAATTGAAGATTAGTTGATATAATATAAATGTTAGGTTTTTAAATAGCGGTTATATCCAAGCATAAAGCAAGAATAATTCTTGACTAAGATTCCGGAATTCTGCAGGGAGAGAATAACTGAATATTTGAACAGAAACCTTTGGGGGCTGGCCCCAATCGTAGCCAGAAGCTTACGCTCTTAGCAAAGAGTGAGTAGCTTATTAGCAGAGTGAGTTGACTATGATGAACAGAGGAAGAAAAAGTAAGAAATAAGGGGTAAGCTTGTTGTAATGATAATGGATTATTTTGCTACCCTGGTAGGCCAGGAAAAAGCAATTGAATTTTTGAAGAAAATCATCAATAGCCGGGAGTTTAAGCATGCTTATCTATTCTGGGGAGCTGCCGGAATAGGGAAAATGCAGACTGCCCTGGCCTTTGCCCAGGCCTTGCTTAGTGAAGAAGATGGGCAGGCGCACATTTATCTGAAAGAAGGTATCCATCCGGATTTATATATTATAGAAATAATAGAAGGCAAAACCAGGGTATCCAGGGAGCAAATAGTAAAAGGCTTGGAACCTTGGCTGGCCAAAAGGCCGTACCAGGCCCAGCATAGAATAGCAGTGATTCGAGATGCCCATCTGATGACTCCGGAGGCCTCCAATGCCCTGCTCAAGACTCTGGAAGACCCGCCCGCCCACAGCGTAATTATTCTAATAGCTGATGAGTATAATATTTTAGAGACTATAGTCTCTCGGTGCACGCTTATAAATTTTAGCCCCCCCTCCACCCGGCAAGTTAAAGAATTCTTGGTAAAAAAGGGATATGATGAGGAAGCTGCTTTTAGCATAGCCAGTCTGGCCCAGGGCAACATTGCCAATGCCCTCAAATTAGGGGAAGAAGACAGATACCAACAGCTTTGGAGTGAAGCGCTAAAGGTCTTGCAGGAAATGTACCGGGGAGGCATGGAAAAAGTGATCGAGACAGCACAGAGTATGGATGATAATGCAGAACTACTTATTAGCACCATTGAAGCCATACTAAGAGATCTACTGGTATATGGAAAAACCAAAGAGGAGAAATTATTGCATTTTCCCGCTAGCCTGGAGCTTAAGGAAATTCTGACCAATATCGATTATAATCGCTTGGAACAGGCTATAATAGATATTGGCCTTATGAAAAAATATTACAATAGTAATCTGAATAAACTGGGACTAAATATTAATATATGTTGTAAGATTAGAGATGCCATAACTAGTGCATAAAAACAGAGGGGGTCATACTGTTGCCATGGGTCGTGGGAATAAGGTTTAAACCAGCTGGTAAAATATACTACTTCGATAGTGAAAACCAGGATTTTGATATAGGAAGTCAGGCTATTGTAGAAACGGTAAGAGGGATAGAATGTGGGACCGTTGCCATTGGTAATCGGGAAGTTCCCGAAGAAAAACTGGTATTGCCCTTAAAAAAGGTTATTCGCAAAGCCAGCCCGGCTGATTTGGAGACATATGAACAGAACAAAGCAAATGAAAAAGAAGCCCTGGAAATATGTCGAAAGAAGATATTGGAACATGAATTGCCCATGCGCTTAATTGATGCCGAATACACTTTTGATCTGGGCAAAATCATCTTCTATTTTACTGCCGAGGGTAGAGTTGACTTTAGAGAACTAGTAAAAGACTTGGCAAGTATTTTTAAAACTCGCATTGAATTAAGGCAAATAGGAGTTAGAGATGAAGCTAAAATGCTGGGGGGAATTGGCTCCTGTGGGCAAGAATTATGTTGTCATTGTTTTTTGGGGGAATTCGAGCCGGTTTCGATTAAAATGGCCAAAGAGCAAAATTTATCTCTGAATCCCACCAAAATATCGGGAATATGTGGCCGCTTGATGTGTTGTTTGAAATATGAATCGGAATTATACGAGAATCGAGGGCACGAGGAGGCTGGCAATGGAAAAGACGGTCCGAGAAATGGCAGTAATACTAAGGGAGCTAATTCTTGAGCTGGGAGACTTAAAAGAAAAAGTAAGGGTGCTGGAAAAATCAATTATGAAAGAAGAAGCTTGGACCGGATCCACCGACATTTCTTATCCGATGTTGTTGGAAGGAGAATCTTATGCCAACATAGGCCGCATATATAATGAAGGCTTTCATGTATGTCCTGAAGCTTACGGGCAACCCCGGTCAGAAGAGTGTCTCTTTTGCCTTGCTTTTTTGGAAAAGGAGTAAGAAGGGGTCTATGAAGAAACTGCTTTACGGACCCGAGAGCATTGATGACTTGATTTTGGGGAATATGAAAATAATCCAGCCCCGGCAAGGATATAGATTTTCCATTGATTCTATATTATTAGCATTTTTCGCCAACCTGGGGGAAGCCAGGCAGGCAGTGGACCTGGGTACGGGTAGCGGGGTTATCCCTCTCCTGCTAACTTACCGAAAACAGGATTTAAAGATCACCGGGATTGAAATTATGGCCCAAGCTGTTGATAGAGCCGGACGCAATGTAGCTTATAATGACTTGGCGGATAGAATCCACATACTAGCGGGTGACATTAAAGACATCAAGAAGCTGTTGCCCCCTGGACAAGCAGACCTGGTGGTATCCAATCCGCCCTTCTGGAAAAAGGGGGAGGGGAGAGTTAGCCAAAACCCGGAACAGGCTATAGCCCGGCATGAGTTAGAGGTGGAGCTTTCCCAGATAATTTCTGCTGCAGCCTATCTTTTAACTACCCAGGGTAGGTTTTGCCTGATTCACCGAGCCGATCGGGCAGATGAAATAATGGCCTGTTTAGCTGAACATGAGTTTAGGCAGATTAAGACCCGTTGGGTTCATTCCTTTCCTGAGCGTCCGCCTCATCTGCTGTTGATTGAAGGCCAAAAAAGCCCATCTTCAATGGTAAGCCAGCTGGAACCGCTGGTAATCTATCAAAAAAAAGGGGAATACTCGGAAGAGATTAAGAGGATATATGAAGAGCCCCCTGAGGTTTAAGCAAATCTCGCACTTATCCTATTATGTATACCGGCCCTGAAAATTATTATTCGAAAGAGGTGACCATTAACTTGGGCATTCTTTATATATGTGCCACTCCCATTGGCAATCTGGAGGATGTTAGCATCAGACTGCTGAAAACCTTGCGCTCAGTTGACCTGATTGCTTGCGAGGACACCCGGCAGACCATAAAGCTATTAAATAGATATAAAATAAAAAAGAAATTACTTAGTTACCACGAACACAGTGATCAAAAACGGGAAGACTATATTGTGGATCTGTTGCTGGAGGGAAAAAGGGTGGCTTTAGTTTCTGATGCCGGTATGCCTGGTATATCTGATCCAGGGGAGAAACTGATCCAAAAGGCTTTGGCCCAGCAATTGGAGATCGAAATAATACCCGGGCCTTCAGCGGCGATTTCGGCTTTAGCCATATCCGGCCTGGATATGAATGCTTTTATTTTTGAAGGATTTTTACCCCGACAGGCTAGCAAACGCCTGGATTTGCTGAAAAAAAACCAGGAAGAAAGAAGAACCGTCATCTACTATGAAGCTCCTCATCGCCTGCAAAAAACCCTATCTGATCTGCAAACCCTCTTGGATCCAGACCGAAAAGTGGTATTGGTGAGAGAGTTGACCAAAAAACATCAAGAGATTATTAGGGGAAATATAGATGAAATCATAGAAAAGTTTGCAGAGCGGGAGCCGCGGGGGGAAATATGCCTCTTGATCGGCGGTAAGATACCACAACCCTTATCTCTTGAGGCAGATAAACTAATTGATGAGATTGAAGCCCTAATAGAACAGGGAATAGATAAAAAAGAGGCCTTCAAGCTGAAGGCCAGGCAATACCAGGTTAAGAAGTCACTAATATATAAGTATTATAACAGGCTCAATTAATCCATAGAGGGTTGAATGATCTAACCCATCTGATAACAGTATTAACCGACCTGTTTGATAAGCTCGGTCAGGCAGCTTCTACACAGGTTTTTCCCTTTATAATTGATTACTTCTTCTGCATTACCGCAAAAAATACATGCAGGTTCATATTTCTTAAGGATAATTTTTTCGTTGTCAACATAGATTTCCAGGGCGTCTTTTTCCTCTATGCCCATGGTCCTTCTTAATTCAATAGGAATTACTATGCGACCCAATTCGTCAACTTTTCTGACTACACCGGTAGATTTCATCATCTGACTATCTCCTCCTGCCATAACGTTAATCTTGTCCCGGCACAAAGTATACCAGAGCTGGTATAATTAGTCAAGGATTATTCTACATAATTGGACAATAAATGGGGGTAAAAAGCATATTATTGTCGTTTTAGTCGCTGATATTTAGGCTTAGTCGATATAATTGTCACCTTCTGAAGAACGGTGCTATTTGTTGTCGGAGGAGTTTCTTTTCTATGAATAAACCGGACAAAATATGGTAAAATATAAAGTACTGCTGCCCTTGAATTGGAAAACAGCAGCCGAATTTAGCTTTAAAGGCCATAAACGGTATTTTAATAGGTTTATTTTAATGGAAGTGAAAGCAGGAGGGAAGCCTTAGATGAGCAAAAAAAGCTATTATATTACTACCCCGATTTATTATCCCAGTGATAATTTGCATATAGGCCATGCCTATACAACAGTAGCTGCAGATTGTATAGCCCGTTTTAAGAGGATGCAAGGTTTTGATGTATTCTACCTGACTGGGACTGACGAACATGGGCAAAAAATTGAAAAAGTCGCATTGGAAAAGCACATGAGCCCCCAGGCTCATGTGGATGGTATTGTAGAAGGCATAAAAGCCCTGTGGAAAGCCATGCTGATTTCCAATAACGATTTTATTCGCACTACTGAAGCCAGGCATGAAGAGGTAGTAAAAAACCTGTTTAAGAAAGTATATGAATCGGGTGAAATATATATATCAGAGTATGAGGGATGGTATTGTACCCCTTGTGAGACCTTTTTTACGGAAAGGCAGCTGGTGGAAGGTAAATGTCCCGATTGCGGCAGAGATGTGGAAAAGCTGAAAGAAGAAAGCTACTTTTTTAAAATGGGCAAATATGCGGAAAGGCTCTTGGACCATATCGATAAGCACCCAGACTTTATTCAACCCGAATCTCGCCGTAATGAAGTAATAAATTTTGTGAAAATGGGCCTGGAGGATTTATGTGTTTCCAGAACCACTTTTAATTGGGGGATTCCAGTTCCCTTTAATGAGAAACATGTAGTTTATGTATGGTTTGATGCCTTAATCAATTATGTGAGTGCTATTGGATATCTGGATGACCAGGAAAAATTTAATAAATACTGGCCGGCCAATGTTCATCTGATGGCTAAGGATATCCTGAGATTTCATGCTATTATTTGGCCTATTATGTTGATGGCTTTGGATTTGCCTCTGCCCGAGAAGGTGTTTGCTCACGGCTGGATTATGTTGGAAGGGGGCAAAATGTCCAAATCGAAAGGCAATGTCATCGATCCCCTGGTATTGGTAAACAAGTACGGGGTAGATGCGGTGCGTTATTATCTGGTGAAAGAATTGAGTTTTGGGCAGGATGGGATGTACTCAGAGGAAATGCTAATTAATCGGATCAATTCTGACCTGGCCAATGACCTGGGTAATCTGATTAGCCGAACCCTGGCCATGGTTAGCAGGTATTTTGATTCTCAGATTCCCGAGCCCGGTAAAGAGGAACAGCTGGATCAGGACTTAATTGCCACTGGGTTGAGGGCTTATGAAGAAGCCACGGAAAAACTGGACAAGTTGGACTTTGCCCTTTACATACAATCAGTTTTAAGGCTGATATCCCGGGCCAACAAGTACATAGATGAAACCCAACCCTGGTTATTGGCCAAAGATCCCGCTCAACAAGATCGACTGGGAACAGTGTTGTATAATCTGCTGGAAAGTATACGCATAGCTTTAATCCTGTTAGCTCCTACTATGCCTACTTTAACCGAACGGGCTAACCAGCAATTGAACTTTTTCAAGGACCCAGATTCCCTTAAATGGGAAGAAGCCCATACTTGGGGTCTTACCCCGGTAGGAAACCTGGTTAGCCGAGGTCCAGCCTTGTTCCCTAGAATAGACCTGAAGGCTCTGGATGAAGATGCCCCAGAAGCTAAAGAAAATGCGGAACCGAAAAAGGAAGAGGAAAATAACTTGATAGACATTGAGGACTTTGCTAAAGTTGATTTAAGGGTGGCTAAAGTAATTGCCTGTGAAAAGATGAAAAAGGCTGACAAGCTGCTGATCCTGACCCTGCAGGTAGGGGAAGAACAGCGAACAGTGGTATCAGGCATAGCCCAGGCTTATGAACCAGAGCAGTTGGTGGGGAAAAATGTGGTCTTGGTAGCTAATCTAAAGCCGGTGAAATTAAGAGGAGTACTATCTCAAGGCATGATTTTAGCTGCTTCTGATCCTCAAGACCATGATATTGAGGTTTTAACCCTGGATCGAATAGAGTCCGGCCATCGGGTAAAATAATGAAATAGGGCTAGGCATGGTGTAGGGGATGTGTGCCTTTACACCATTTCCGTTTCTTGCCTGAGCTGTTTAAGCAGATTTAGGAGGAATAATCTTGTTGATAGATTCACACGCTCATTTACAGGATAGAGATTTTAAAAACGATTTAGATCAGGTTTTGGCTCGGGCTGCTGAAGCTGGGATAGAGAAGATAGTATGTATTGGATTTGACTACTTAGCTTCAAAGCAAGGGGTAGAGCTGGCCCAGCGACACAAAAATATATTCGCCACGGTAGGTATTCACCCCCATGATGCTAAAACCCTGGATGAACAGACCCTGGAAAACTTGTACAATTTGGCGCTAAAACCTGGGGTAGTAGCCATTGGAGAAATAGGATTGGACTATTACCGTAACCTTTCCCCGGTTGAGCAGCAGAAAAGAGCCTTTATCGAGCAGATAAAAATAGCCCAGGAATTAGGAAAACCAGTGGTGATCCATGATCGTGATGCCCACCAGGATGTACTGGAAATAATTAAAAAGGAAAAAGCCGGCATTAATGGGGGAATAATGCATTGTTATTCAGGCCATTTACCCCTGGCCCAGGAATTGATTAAGGAAGGCTTTTATATATCTTTTGCCGGTCCTTTGACTTACAAAAATGCCAAGAAATCTCATGAAGTAGCGCAGAAAATTTCTATTGATCGGATTTTGGTGGAGACCGATTGCCCTTATCTAAGCCCGGAGCCTTATCGGGGAAAACGTAACGAGCCCGCTCGGGTAAAACTGGTGGCTCAAAAACTGGCAGAACTAAGGGGAATGGAACTGGAAGAGATAGCCAGGATAACCAGCGATAACACTCGAAAGGTGTTGGGGCTGGTTGACTAAGAGGCCTTAGAGCTCAAAAATTTGCTTAAACACTCAGATTATAAGGAAAATTAGTTAGAACCTACTGCGTTATTTCTGCAGACCTAATACTTGTGATAGGAATAAAATATTATTAAAAGGATAATAATTACTAGCAAACTTATAGGGCAGCTAATGATTCATAAATTTTTGAGATTGCTGACAGTATTACAGTAGCTTAAAAGTTTGCATTACTATCAGTTTTCACAAGTATAAATGGCCAGTAGAAAGCGAGGAGAATTATGAATATACAGGATAGGAAAGGCATTAACCTTAAATATGCCTGTATGGCAGGAATAGCTTTATTGTTGATGATTAGTCTGTTTTATGCCTTACTAAAACCAGTAACAATTGCGGTTGATGGGAATATGATCCAAACTCGGGTATTATGTACCAGTACGGTTGACCAGGTTCTAAAACAAAGGGAGATTGTCCTGGGGCCTCATGATAAAGTAAAGCCTTCGCTAAGCTCAATAGTAAAGCGAGATGAAAGGATTGAAATCACCCGGGCCCATAAGCTTACGGTTATTTATGCCGGAAAGAAGAAGGATATTATCACTACTCCGGTATCGATCAATGAAGCCATTGCCTTAGCTGGTTTCCAACTGGGGCCGCAAGACATAATAAAGACCCAGGCGGTGGAGAAAACAGTGGCTGATCAGGTAATAGAGGTTATCCAGGTAAGCGAAGAACAAGTGCAGATAGAAGAAAAGATCCCTTATGAAACTGAAAAAATAGGCGATGATAATCTGGAAAGGGGATTGACCCGGACCCTGAAAAAAGGCCAGGCAGGGGTTGCAGTTAACACCGTAAACATTACTTACCACAATGGGGAAGAAGTTAGCCGAAAAGTAGTAGATAGTGAAACTAAAGTAGCTCCAATAAAAGCGGTGGTAGCCCTGGGAACTATTACCTCGGTTTCCCGGGGAGGATTAAACTTAAACTTTGATCGAGCAGCCTATATGACTGCCTCGGCTTATACTTATACTGGGCGCAACACCTCTAGCGGCTTGTCACCGAGGGTAGGCCTGGTGGCAGTTGATCCTTCAGTGATTCCAATGGGCAGCAGACTATATATTGAGGGTTATGGCTATGCTACCGCAGCTGACACCGGTGGGTCGATAAAAGGAAACCGCATCGATCTTTTTATGGAAGATAAAACCCAGTGTTTATCTTGGGGCAGACGAACGGTAAAAGTATATATCTTGAATTAGTAGCCCAAATCAGTTTAGCTCGGCCCTAAAGGCCGAGGGCAGAGTGCCTTAAAAACTCTGCCCTCTACCAAAGTAAAAAAAGGCTAATAGCAAGGCAATTGGGAAAGCCTGTGATTGAGGCGTACGTCAGGTACGAGGATTGAGCGGGTTTTCTTAGTTTGCGCAGCTATTAGCCTTTTTTGACATTATATTTGCCATTCATTCCCTCGTTTTTAATCTGCCTAAATAAGAGAAATTAAAGCAAAGGAGGTGAAGTGAATGCATAGGAAAATGGCTGGCTTTTTCTTGCTTGTTTTCCTATTGAGCCTGTTGCTTGGATGCCAGTCACCTGATAGAAAGCCCTTGGAAACTCCATCCCCAGATCGGGAGAGTATTAGTGCCAGTGATCGTCGGGTATTGGCCAACCGCTTATCCAGATTGGCCACGGAAGTAAAAGGAGTACAAAAGGCTACCGTGGTAATATCTGAAATAACTTTAGCCGATAATGCGGGAAAGCCTAAAGATGCTAGAACGGGCAGCAATAACGCACCAGGCACTGATGCTAATATTAGCGGAATGATAGTTATGGTAGGCATAAGTATCAATCAGGTCGATAAAGAAGAAACTAAAGCTGAGGTGCAAAAGAAATTAAAAACCTCGGATAAGCGTATTTCACAGGTACTGGTAACATCAGATCCAGAGTTAGTCAAAAAAATTAACGAGGTAGCGACCGGCATTATTAAAGGAGAACCCATAGCCAAACATCAGACGACCTTAAAAGAATTGGGGCGACAATTTGGCGCCAATAACCCAGCCTACTAAATGAATTATAAAAAATCAGGAGGTATATCATGAAAAAGGCAGCACTTTTGTTGGTAATGATACTGAGCTTCACTATTATAATCCCAGGCTGTCAGCCTATGGGAGAAAGAAGACCCATAACCCCAGATCAGCAGAATAAGAGTAATAATATGCAATACGATGATAACCGTAATATGTCAGAGCGGTTTGAAAGATTGGCTGAACAAGTCCCCGGGGTAAAGGACGCCACTGTAGCTGTTTCAACTCCCAATCAAAACGGCGCTGAACTGGGGGTACTAAACCCCGATGGCGATAAAACTACCCCCAGAGGCAACCAGGGCACTACTCCAGGGGGCACCCAGGGTTCTACTCCAGGAGGTACCCAGGGTACTACTCCAGGGGGCACCCAGGGAACTACTCCGGGAGGCACCCCGGGAGGAGCCATGGGTGACAGAACAATGGATGATAGAACCAGGATGAATCAGGATCAACAGATGAATAATGATAGAAGGTCGGTTAATGAAATCCCCAGTCCAAACAATAGAACCAATAATAATACAGGTAGTCTCCGTGATAATATAGTGGTTATGGTAGGATTGGTCCTGGAGACTCCAAACCGGGATATGGGAGATATTGAGCAACAGGTGGAAAGAAGGATAAGAGCGGACAATAACCGGGTTAGCCAAGTTCTCTTTACTACCGATGGAGGAATGATAGACCAAATCAACAATGTAAATGATAATATCAGAAGAGGGACTTCGGTAGATACTATCCAAAGAGATCTGGACCGGCTTACCCGCAGTTTGACTACCAATCCCTAGTTAAGAGCCCAGGACTTACAGGGACACGGGTTATGGGAAATAATCATAACCGTGTCCTTGTTTTAGTTTTTTAGTATAATGAATATTGGTAAATGAGGGTTTTAATTATGGGAAACCCTCAAATTTAAAATGAGGTAAAACATATTGCAACTTGCATCAAAAACAGCTATAAAAAGGCTATTGGAACGTTACGGAAAACACCCGCATAAAAAATGGGGCCAAAATTTCTTGGCTGACCGTAATATTTTACATAAAATTGCTGAATATAGCCACTTAGACCGGGAAGATTACGTAATAGAAATAGGTCCTGGGTTAGGGGTTCTAACCCGGGAAATAGCGGCTCGCAGCCGGGGAGTTTTGGCTATCGAAATAGATTCAGGTATGCAGCAGGTATTGGCTGAAACCCTGGCTGAGTATAATAATTGCCATTTGGTCCTGGCAGATGTGCTAAAGATAGATTTGGAGCAGGAATTGAGCCGAAGCTTTGCCTTGCCCAAACCTACTGTATATAAGGTTTGCGCCAATATACCCTATAATATTACCACTCCCATTATTTTCCAACTGCTCGAACAAGGGCCCCATCTGGAATATGCTCTGCTTATGGTGCAAAAGGAACTGGCGCAAAGGATCAAGGCCCAGCCGGGTTCCAAAGATTATGGATTATTGACCATTATGCTACAATATTATGCCCAAGTTGAATATCTTATGGATATTTCCCGCAACTGCTTTTTTCCAGTCCCTGAGGTTGATTCCGCTCTGATTAGAATACAACCTCATTCATCCCCCCGGCAACTTAAGAATGAGGCGGGCTTTAAGGCTCTAAGCAGGAGGGCTTTTCAGATGCGCAGAAAGACTATCTTGAATATATGCTGGAGTCAATTCCGGACCGATAAGGGTTTGATCAAAGACTATTTGGAAGAGCTGGGAATAGACAGCAATAGCAGGCCGGAATCCCTGACTCTCGACGAATTTATTCGCATCACGGAAAACTGGCCTGGCAAGTGAAGTTTAAGTCTGGGATTATTATATTTATTGGTTGACAATGAAGGTGTTTTTTAATATACTATTATATTTAAACTTGACAAGTCTGCATTTTT
>CAZPSR010000036.1:0-13808 GCA_964589135.1 uncultured Syntrophomonas sp. | reverse complement strand
AAATACAAATGCGGATAATCAACACCGGCAAGGGTCCTGCGCTTCAGGCTCTAAGGGCCCAAGCCGATAAATTGGAATACTATCGGGAAATGCTTAAGACCCTCTTAGCCCAGCCTAATTTGGATGTTTTAATGGCGGAAATAGAAGACTTGGAAATTGCGGGTAATAGAGTTACCGGGGTGATTAGCAAAACCGGAGCCAGGTTTAAATGCCAGGCTGTTGTAATAACTTCTGGCACCTATTTAAAGGGTCGTATAATAATAGGCGACATAGTGTATGATGGAGGACCCGGCAACCAGTTTCCAGCCCAGAAATTGTCGGCTAGTTTGTTAAATAATGGAATAGAGTTGGGCCGATTTAAAACCGGTACTCCCCCTCGTATAAACCGAAGAAGCGTAGATTTTTCCAAAATGATAGAACAACCAGGGGATGAGCGGCCGTTAACCTTTTCCTTTATAAGTCCCCGGATAAAGAAGTACCAGCTCTCCTGCTGGCTGACCCACAGTACCGCCCAGACCCATAAGATTGTGATGGACAACCTGGATAGGGCCCCCATGTTTACCGGGATAATTCAGGGTCGGGGGCCCCGTTATTGTCCATCCTTTGAAGACAAAGTGGTTCGGTTTTCCCATAAGGATGCGCACCAGCTGTTTGTGGAACCGGAAGGCCGGCATACCGATGAGATGTATGTACAGGGGTTAAATACCAGTTTGCCCGAGGATGTGCAGCTGGCTGTATTGAAGAGCATACCTGGATTGGAAAACGTTCGCATTATGAGAACCGGTTATGCCATAGAGTATGATTACGTTCCCCCCACTCAATTAAAGCTAAGCCTGGAAACCAAGCAAATTGAGGGACTATTTACCGCCGGCCAGATCAATGGCACTTCCGGTTATGAAGAGGCGGCGGCCCAGGGGTTAGTGGCTGGTATCAACGCAGCTCTAAAAGTACAAGAGAAGGAAGCCCTGGTTTTAAAAAGAAATCAAGCCTATATTGGCGTTCTCATCGATGATTTGGTCAACAAGGATATTGATGAACCGTATCGCTTATTGACCTCCCGGGCTGAGTACCGACTCTTATTGAGGCAGGATAATGCTGATATTAGGCTGACTGCTCAAGGCCGGGAACTAGGCCTAGTAGACGATAACCGCTGGGAGCTGTTTAATCGTAAAATGGATACCCTGGAAAAAACCCGGGAGTTTTTTCAAGAAAGTACTTTTACCCCAGCAGATCAGGAAGTGGCCGAATTTCTCCGGGAGAAAGGCAGCGCTCCTTTAAAAGACCGCATGTCCCTATGGGATTTATTAAAAAGACCGGAAATAAAGGTATCTGATTTTCAGGCTAATGATTGGGTAGAGGTTTTAGAGGAAGAAATAGCAGAACAGATTGAAATTCAATCCAAATACCAGGGTTATATTGCAAAGCAACAGGAACAGGTTAAAAAGTTTGAGAAAATGGAAAATCGCAAGATTCCAGACGAAATTGATTATGATGAAGTTTATGGTTTGGCCAATGAGGCCCGGCAGCGGCTTAAAGCGGTGCGACCTGCCTCAATGGGGCAGGCTTCGCGAGTTACTGGAGTAAATCCAGCCGATATCAGTGTTTTATATATTTATTTGGAAAAGAAAAGAAGGAATTAGGGCTTGCCGTGGAAAATAATGTTAATGAATACAAAAATTACTTACTGGCTGCCAACCAAAACACTAACCTGGTTAGCAGAAAAATGAAGAAAGATGATTTGGATTTGCACATAGAAGATAGTTTAAAGATATTTGACAACTGGCAAATCCAAGGTTATCGATTGATAGATGTAGGCAGTGGTGCCGGAATGCCAGGTCTGGTAATGGCTTTAAGGAATCAGTGCAATCAATATACTCTACTGGAAGCTGATTTAAAAAAGAGCCAGTTTCTTGAACAGACCATTGAGCAGCTTAAGTTACCCTACGTGGAAGTAATCAGAGAAAGAGCCGAGGTCATTGGGCATCATGAAGTTTACCGGGAAAGGTTTGATGGGGTGGTGAGTCGAGCCGTAGCCAGCATGAGAGTGGTTTTGGAATACTGTTTACCTTTAGCCAGAATAGGCGGGGTAGTATGGCTGTGGAAAGGTCCGCGGTATCAGGAGGAGATAGAGGAGGCAGGACAGGTACTAAAGCTGTTAGGCGGAGAAGTAGAGGAAGTTTTTCTCTATCCGCTGGGATCAGATCGGCGAAGAGCCATTATCCAAATCAGGAAGCAGAAATCCTGTCCGGAAAAATATCCGCGGCGACCTGGCATGCCAGGTAAGCGGCCCTTGTGAAGGAGTATCATAAATGAGTAAAAAAAATTGGCCCTGGATGGCAGATAAAAATAAGCGTAAGGTGCCGATTATTGAGCTGCCACTAGGGAAAATACAGGCTAATCCTTATCAGCCTCGGCGAGACTTTGATGAGAAGGAACTGATAGAATTAGCCCGTTCAATCCAGGCCTATGGATTGATACAGCCGATCATAGTAAGGAAAATTTTCCAGGGCTACCAGATTGTAGCGGGAGAGCGCAGGTATAAGGCCTGCAAGATCTTGGGAATGAAGGCAATTCCAGCTATAATCCAGGACCTGAACGAAGAAAAGGCCGCCGCTATATCACTAATCGAAAACATCCAGCGAAAAGAATTGAATTATTTTGAAGAGGCTCATGCCTATAACATTCTTATTAACCAGTTTGGCCTGACCCAGGAAGAGTTAGCACGCCGAGTGGGTAGAAGCCAGTCGGCTATTGCCAATAAGCTGCGGATTTTAAAATTGCCCCAAGAGGTCAAGGGTATTATGGACCCAGCTGTAGTCAGCGAAAGACATGCCCGGGCCTTGCTAAAAATCAATAATGCTGATACCCAAATAGCCATCTTACAACAGATAGTTAAACAAGAATTGACCGTTAAAGAAACCGAAGAGCTGGTAGATAAGCTTAGTCGTAATAACATTCCGGGAGAAAATAGGGCTAAAAGCAGCCAACAAAATGTATCCATGATTATCCGGGATGCCAGGATATTTATTAACACCATTAAAGAAACCGTAAAGCGAGCTCGGCAGACCGGAATTGACATAATAATGGAAGACCGGGACGGAGAAGAGCAATACGAAATAATTATAAGAATTGCCAAGAACAAAAAGAACTTACGAAAAGCAACCGGTAATTGAGGAGTTTGCATTATTAAAATTTCCGTATATTCTCCAAGCATTTCCGTCCCCTCAGCCTAAAAGCAAAGATGAAGCCTCCTTGGTAGTGCTGTTAAAAAGCGCTGCTTCCCCGTAGGGGGGATTAAAAAACTTCCGCTCTACTAACAATGTGATTATTCCATTATCAACATGTAGGGGTGGGGCTTTGCTCCACCCGAAGACTCAGCTCCACCCGAAGGCTCTCTACTCCACCCGTTGGTGGAATTATTCGATATCGTGCTGATAATGTTGGAGCAATGGGCTGATCTAATAATCCGCTATCCCCGGATAGGCTAGATAATCAATTATAATGCCCAATCATATTCACTGAATAATGATATTAAGGCGGAGCCATCGCTCTACCATCCGGGCTTTTTGATTCACCTGGCTATTTATTTCTGTAACATTAGGAAAAAGCGGCAGGAAAAATCTAGTTTTTGCGCTATTAATATGCATCTTTGATATAATAACAGGTAGTGATTATTGATAGTAGCTTTAACCTGGCTTTTTAAAATACTCAATTTTTAACAGCTAAGTAGATGGATTTAACTACTGCCCCAAAAGGGTATTTTTTTGGTGGTACTAGCCCGGCTCGCTTTCCCGGCCAGGAGAGGTATAGCTGTGGGCATGAGCCAAAGTTATTGCTGGTATAGGGGTGAATTGACAAGAATGGCAAAGATAGTTGCAGTAACCAATCAAAAAGGGGGAGTGGGTAAAACCACTACGGCTATTAACCTGGCAGCCTGTATTGCATTAAAAGGGTATAAAACCCTATTAATCGACAGCGATCCCCAGGGCAATGCCAGCAGTGGCCTGGGCATTAATCGGGCCCGGCTCAAGTATTGTTTTTACGATCTCCTAATAAATCAAGTCCCGATCCGCGAAGTAATTCGCAGATCCAGGGTAGAAAAACTGGATATTATCCCGGCTACTATTCAATTGGCTGGAGCTGAAGTTGAACTAGCGGGGAGGGAAGAGCGGGAATATTATTTAAAAGAAGCTTTACAACCCCTACATAATGAATATGACTGGATATTAATTGATTGCCCCCCTTCCCTGGGCATATTGACCTTAAATGCTTTGAACGCCAGCCAGTCCGTAATTATCCCGCTCCAGTGCGAGTATTATGCCCTGGAAGGATTAAGCCAGCTAATGAACACCATTGCTTTGGTCAAAAAGAGACTGAATAGAAGTTTAAAGATTGAGGGCATTGTTTTTACCATGTTTGATGCCCGAACAAATCTTTCCATCCAAGTGGTGGATCAAGTTAAAAAGCATTTTAAAAATCAGGTATATCGAACCATTATTCCACGCAATGTTCGTCTAAGCGAAGCGCCCAGCCACGGCCTACCAATAGTAATATATGACTCTAGATCTAAAGGAGCCGAAGTATATCAAGATTTAGCCTTGGAGGTGTTAAAGCGTGCCTAAAAAAGAAAGAGGATTAGGCCGGGGATTGGAAGCACTCCTTTCTTCCGGCTCGATAGCATATGATGGGGAGAATATGCAAGAGATAGAAATAGATCAGCTCACCGCACGTTCGGATCAGCCCCGTACTGTATTCCGGGAGGAATCCCTGCGTGAATTAGCTCTCTCTATAAAAGAGCATGGTTTACTGCAGCCTATATTGGTCAAACCGGATGGGAAAGGATATCAAATAGTTGCCGGGGAAAGACGCTGGCGGGCAGCCCAGATGGCAGGACTAAAAAGCATTCCGGTAATTGTAAAAGAAATTGGAGAGGCTGAGGCGGCGGAAATCTCCCTAATTGAGAACTTGCAGCGGGATGATTTGACTCCGGTTGAAGAGGCCCGAGCATATCAAAGAATGATGAACCTGCATAACTACACTCAGGAGTCCCTAGCTGAGCGGATCGGCAAAAGCCGCTCCCATGTGGCCAATATGGTAAGAATTCTTGGTTTGCCCGAAGAAGTACTGGAGCTGTTGGATGAACGGAAACTTTCGGCGGGACATGCTAGAGCACTCTTGGCAATAGGGAAAGCCCAGGAACAGATCACCATGGCTCATGCTATAGTTGAAGATAAGGTATCGGTTCGTCAGCTGGAGAACAGGGTAAAAAGAAAGCTGACCAAGCAGCCTGCCGATGGGGAGCAAGTAAAAGAAAAAATCCCCGAAGTTAAAGATTTGGAAGAACGATTGCAGTTGTGTTTAGGCACCAGGATCCAGGTTAACGCCGGCCGCAAGGGAGGCAAAATAGTTATTGAGTATTATAGCTTGGACGATTTAGAGAGGATATGTCATATAATTGGAATTTAAGTAAAAGGCAGAAATGTTTCACGTGAAACATTTATAAATAACTCGGGGCCTGACCCTGAGTTATTTTTAATATGATGATAAAATGACACGCTAATTGAGAGTAGTTACAGGAAACATAGCAAGCTAGAGGAGAGCCCCACCCCTACCTTTTGGCTTACCCCTGCTGTATTATTGCGCTTTGATGGGCAGCCATCTGCCCATCCTTCCAGCTAATATTATGCCGATGGTGAGCAAGAAATAGTGCTCGAGCTATAGTCTCAGCCATTTTATTTACGATGAAGAGACGGGTATTCTGTAAAATCAGGTGTTCACAAAAGCCAGATACATTTACGGTTCCAACTATATGAATATCGCCTACCGGGGGGAGTTGTTTTTTTAAGGCTAATCCCGGTGAAAGTGGGCCTTTTCGGATGCTTAAAAAGCCAACCCGGTCGGCCCTGCCTAAACCAGCATCAATGGCAATGAGCAGAGGATGGCAATAGCTTTGGTAGATGGATTGCAGGGTAGCCTCCAGGTTCAGGGCATGCAATGGCTGCTCTAAAGTCCCAAATATATGTAGAGTCGGCAAGAGCAAACTTAGCTTGTTTCCTACCAGGGGGCCTAAGCAATCTCCGGTAGCCCGGTCAGTGCCAATACATAAGTAAATTATATCTGGCAGAGGGCCCTCTTCAAGACTACGATTAGTTTTGCTGCGCTCAGGGAGGTTTAAGGAGGTCTGCAGCACCTCATTCAGCAGTTTATAGACAGCACTGGACAGGCCGCTTGCACAGCTGGGATGGGCAAAGTGCTGGGAAAATATGTAAGATTTTTGCTCCATGTGGCTGGCCAAAACTCCACCGCCTTTCAATAGTCAAGGTTAGCGTTTGCTCCTGGTAATATTTTTATGCGGTATTTCAGCTTTAAGAAGCGTATTTATGAACTATAGCTTCAAGATCAGGAGTGGAATAGGATTAAAAACAGACTGAGTCTTACCATGGGATATCTGGGGGCAGTAGTTGGTGCAGGATTTGCCTCGGGCCAGGAAATAGTCCAGTTTTTTGTCCACTGTGGTGGATCCGGGCTTAAAGGCTGTTTCTTGGCTATGCTTTTGTTCGCTGCCGGGGCCAGCCTCTTAATGTATATAGCCCATCTTTATAAAATCAGCTCCTACCAGGATATGTTGCCCAAGCTGGTGGGAATTAAAAATGCCCGAGTAATTGATTTGTTAATGGCAGTATTTCTATTTTTGGGCTTAAGCATGATGCTTTCCGCTAGTGGGGCCGTTTTTAATGAACATTTATACTTGCCTAAAGCAGGGGGGATTCTGACCGCAACCCTGATGGTAGCCCTTTTTCTATACTCAGGCAAAAAAGGACTTATTAAATCCTTTAATATCCTGGTACCAGTTAAACTAGTACTATTATTGATAATAAGCGGCTATGCGGCATTGGTAATGGAAAGAGAGCCCCTAGCCGCATATTCGGCATTTTTGAACCCCCAAGAAGCCAGAGGCTGGATAATATCTGCGGTGTTGTATGTGGCTTACAATTTTGCTTTAGCCATGGTCATTCTAATCGAATACCAATCCCTGGGAAGCAGACGCGATGGCATCTGGGGGGCAATTTGGGGTGGCACTCTTTTGGGTATCCTGATATTATTCAACTATTTAGCTTTGAGCAAATTTCTGCCGATGGTTTTGCACTATGAGGTACCCATGCTATATATAGCAGGGCTTATATCGCCACTTACTAAAGGGGTTTATACCATAGTATTATGGGTGGGAATCTTGACCACCGCCATTGCCAATGCTTATGGCTTTGCCCAACGGTTTAGCCGGTTTACAGGTATCGGTTACAGCTTAAGTCTCTTGCTCACTCTAATTCTAGCTTTGCCTATAGCCTGGTTGAGTTTTTCAATGTTGGTAAGCAAGGTGTACCCTTTGTTTGGTTTACTGGGTATAATTATACTGTTAGTGTTGGTTGCCAGGGCCGGAAGAGCAATCGGAACTGAAATAAAGGCAGGCTTTTCGAAATAAACTACAGCTTCAGTATAGTATATAGCAAAACAAGGGAGTTAAGAATGTACTATATACTATGAGCCAATGATTTCTTTTTAGCCCGGTTATACGGTGGCAGAGGTAGCCTTGTAAGTAAAACCAGGTCTGATGCAATTAGAGGAGGATCCAGATGATAAATCTAAAGAAAATTCCGTCTATGGACGAAATTCTGATTCAAGATGAAATTAAACAGCTAATAGAGAAATATAAAAGAGATTATGTGGTAAATACCGCAAGAACTGCTGTAGCAGAGATCAGAGAGAACTTGCGCCAAACGAACTCAGAAATGGATAAAAAGTCTATCCTGACCTCTATTATAGACAGCATTAAAATTAAGACGGAGAGTACAGATAAGGGTACTCTGCAAAGAGTTATCAATGGAACTGGAGTGGTATTGCATACCAATTTGGGACGGGCACCGTTGGGACAGCGGGCTCTTAACCATATGCAAGAAATAGGCAGGAGCTATAACAATCTGGAGCTGGACCTGGCTAGAGGAGGAAGGGGTTCGCGCTACTCTCATGTAGAGGGCTTATTGCAGAAACTTACCGGTGCTGAGGCGGCCCTGGTAGTTAACAATAATGCCGCTGCAGTCATGCTGGCCTTAACTACTTTAGCCCAGGGCCAGGAGGTTATAGTATCTCGGGGGCAGTTGGTTGAAATAGGGGGAGCCTTTAGAATTCCCGAGGTTATGAAGCTAAGTGGAGCCAAGCTGGTTGAAGTAGGGACTACCAATAAAACCTATGTATCAGACTATACCCAGGCTATCAATGAAGCCACTGCCCTGCTTTTTTCCGCCCATACCTCCAATTATCAGATTATTGGATTTACCGCCGAAGTATCTATGGCAGAATTAGTGGACCTGGGCCGCCAACAAGGAATTCCCGTATTTATGGATTTGGGTAGTGGAATAATCAATTCCCTCTTACCGGAGGGGCTAAAGAAAGAGCTCACGGTACAGGACTGTGTCCAAGCAGGTGCCGATATAATAAGCTTTAGTGGGGACAAGATGCTAGGTGGGCCCCAAGCCGGCATTATAGTTGGAAAACGAAAATATATTGAAAAAATGAAAGATAATCAATTACTGCGAGCCTTAAGAGTAGACAAACTAATATTATCGGCCTTGGAAGGTACTTTGTTGGAATACCTATCTGCTTGTCCAGAAGAAAGTGTACCTATTAATAAAATGCTCACCGCCACTCAGGAACAGATGGAAGCCAAAGCGGAAGCTTTCCTCAGTATATTACAGGAAGAATTGGGCTCTCTACCTATCCTAATCCACCATGACTCATTGGCTCACCATGGGGTTGATCAAGCTTGGCTGAAGCTCCAAAAAATCACCCTGGAAGACATGGTGGGGGGTGGTGCTTACCCCAATTACAAACTGCCTGGAGCAGGAGTGGAATTGGAATTTAAGCATCTTAGCCTGGAGCAAGCTGCAGCTAAGCTGCGTCAAGGCCATCCGGCCCTGATAGCCCGAAGGCAAGATAATAAGATGCTGATCAGTGTAAGAACTCTACTAGCGGGAGATGAACTAGAGATAGCAGCTCTGTTAAGGGATTTGTTGCTCAGCGCTAGCCCGAAATCCGATTAGCAACCGGTATGGGCAGAAGAGGAGGATGTCAATGAAACGATTGATATTAGGAACTGCAGGACATATTGATCATGGCAAAACAACCCTGGTAAAGGCTCTTACTGGAATTGAGACTGACCGTCTGAAAGAGGAAAAGCAGCGGGGCATTTCTATTGAACTGGGCTTTGCCCCCTTTGCTCTGCCAGATGGGCAAAAGGCTGCTATTGTCGATGTTCCGGGACATGAAAGATTTATTAAGCATATGCTGGCAGGTGCCTTTGGCATAGACCTGGTAATACTGGTTATTGCAGCTGATGAGGGGGTCATGCCCCAGACCAAAGAGCATATGGATATTATAGAATTGCTGGGAGTGAAAAACGGCATAATAGCACTTACCAAGAAGGATATGGTTGATGAAGAATGGCTAATGCTGGTAGAGGAAGAGGTGGGGGAATATTTATCAACTACTATTCTGGCGGATGCTTCGGTTATTGCCGTATCGGCCGTGACGGGAGAAGGAATTCCCGAATTGTTGCAGGAAATACAGAGAGTAGCAGATGGGGTAAAAGAAAAGCCTGCCTTTGGCAAATCCCGGCTGCCAGTAGACCGAGTATTTACCAAAGCTGGGTTTGGAACAGTAGTGACCGGAACCTTGTGGTCGGGCCAAATCGAGACTGGGGAAACCTTGGAATTATTGCCTGGTAGGAAGAAGGTCAAGATTAGAACCCTGCAAGTGCACAATGATAAAGTAGGCAAAGCTTATGCCGGTCAGCGGGTAGCAGTAAATCTGCAAGGAGTTGATGTAGCTGATATTGAAAGGGGTAACTGGCTATCAACCCCGGATTACCTTACTCCTACCTACCGCATGGATGCTCGGTTGAGACTCTTAAGCTCCAGCACCAGAGTGTTAAAGAATTGGAATCGGATCAGATTTCATTTGGGAACTGATGAAACCATGGCCCGGATAGTATTGCTGGATGGGGATGAATTACATCCAGGCCAGGAAGGATACGTACAAATAGTAATGGAAAAACCAGTAGTAGGGCACAAGGGAGATCCTTTTGTTATTCGCTATTACTCACCCATAAGCACCATTGGCGGTGGAACTATCATTGATGCTAATGCCAGCAAACAAAAGCGTTTTAAAGAAGAAACCTTAAACGAGCTGATGGTAAAAGAAGAGGGTAATCTGTCTGAAATGCTTCTATATGAATTAGAGGCCAATCCCCAAGAGGTAATCAGTGTAGACCAGCTATCTAAACGGACCGGTAATGACGAGGAAAAGATCAGGCAGGAATTGGAACAGATGACGGCAGAGCAAAAAGTAGTGAGACTGAAGCAAGATGAATATATGAGTACTTTTGGCCTGGAACAATTAGCAGATAATATAATGAACGCCTTGCAGGAATATCACCTAAAATACCCGTTAAGGCAGGGGCCTTCCCGGGAAGAGATACGCAGTCGTTTTTTGAAAAATTTAAACAGCAAAACTTTTAACTTAATCTTGAAGGAACTGGAAGTAAATAAAAGAATTGAGATCCAAGACCAGCAAATTAAGATGCCCGGGTATATTCCAACTCCGGCTGAGCAGGAATTGAAAGCCATCGAAATAATTATGCAAAAGATGGGAGAAAACCCATTTGCCCCACCATCACTGGAAGTATTAAGAGAAGAGGCCGCCATAGATGAAGCTGATTTACTGGAGATATTGTCACATTTAACCACCAGGGAAATATTGGTAAAAATTAGCCCGGACCTGTATTTTTTGCAGGAAGCCGTGGAGGAGGGGAAAAACCGGTTAAACCAGTATTTCGCCGAAGAAAAGGAGCTTAGCCTGGCTGGCTTCAGGGACATGCTCGATACTACCCGAAAATATGCCCTGCCTTTAATAGAGTATTATGACAAAATACGCTTTACCCATCGGGTAGGAGATGCCAGAATTAAAACAAAGCAAGAGCAGAGATAGGGGGGAAGAAAATTGCTTCAGGTAAAAGAAATAGATGTATACTATGGTGCCATTCAAGCTCTAAAAGGTGTAAGTATCGAAGTAGAGGAAGGGAGTATAGTTACTCTGATTGGGGCCAATGGAGCTGGAAAAACCAGCACACTAAAATGCATATCGGGATTATTAAAACCCAAACAGGGATCAATCCTATTTCAAAACAAAGAAATAAGCCGAATGGCTCCGGATAAGCTTGTCGAGCTGGGTATTTCGCAAGTACCTGAGGGAAGAAGAGTCTTCCCCGGACTGACGGTGTTGGAAAACCTGGAAATGGGGGCCTATTTGCGCAAAGATAAAAAGACTATACAAAGTGACTTGGATGATGTTTTCACTCGCTTCCCTCGTCTACAGGAAAGGAGAAGACAGCTGGCAGGAACCCTATCCGGGGGAGAGCAGCAAATGCTGGCTATGGGCCGAGCTTTAATGGCCAGACCCAAATTATTGTTGATGGATGAGCCATCGATGGGTTTGGCGCCATTGCTGGTAAAGGAAATTTTTGAGATAATAAAAGACATAAATGAGAAGGGAACCACGATACTACTTATAGAGCAAAATGCCAATATGGCTCTTTCCATAGCAAACCGGGCTTATGTTATAGAAACCGGGGAAATTGTATTGCAAGGAATTGCGGATGAACTTTTGAAAAGCCAAGAAGTTAAAAAGGCTTACCTGGGAGGGTAAAAAAATGAAAGTAAAAAACCGTATGACTGTGGATGTAAAAACCGTAACTCCAGACACCAGCATTACTGAGGCCTTCAGAATCATGAAAGAAAACAAAATAAGAAGACTGCCTATAATAAAAGATCAACAAGTGATCGGGATTGTCACTTTAAGTGATTTGAACCAGGCCTCACCTTCGGCAGCTACTTCCCTAAGCATTCATGAACTGAATTACCTGCTGGCCAAGACTAAGATTAAGGATATAGTTCCCCGCCAGCAACAGGTGATTACCATCAGTCCTAATAATTATATCGAAACCGCGGCTAAAATCATGCGCCAACACCAGATCAGCGGATTACCGGTAGTTGACCAGGGTAAACTGGTGGGTATAGTGACGGAAACCGATATTTTTGACGCTTTGATTGATATTCTGGGAGTGAAACAGCCTCATAGCAGGATAGACCTTTACGTACCCAGTGGTCCTGGCAGTCTGGCCGAAATAACCGGTATCATTGCCTCTCATGGCATAAATATTATAAATACGGTAGTATACTATGACCCAAAAAAATTTCGCTATAAAACCATTATCCGCATAGAAGAGCTAAATGGCATGGAAATAGCCGAGGAGCTTAAGAAAAAAGGCTATGAAATTCAATCGGTTATTATAGTCGAAAGCGAAGATTAAAATTAATTCTGGATGGTAGCACAATAATTTGACAAATTGCCCGGGGGAATCTATAATCCTAGTTGTTATGCTTAGTTAAAGGAGGGTTTAGCATAATTCAACCATCCAGGCGGGTCATTCTTTAGCTAGGGTAGAAAGGCATTTTTCGATCCCTATGGGGGCTACAATGTGCTTAACAGCACGACTACGGTGGCTTGCTATTGACCCAGGATGAGATTGCTGATATACGGGGCTAATAAAAAATGAATTAGGCTAAACCCTGCAATTATAGCCACTTAAGAAAGGGCTTTTCGGCCAGCAAGTGGTTAGCAGAAGCCCATCAATAACCAGGAGGCGGATCGGTCCTGGTGGGCCGCCTGGACTTCAAATCCAGTCGTGTGGCGGTGGTCCCGTCACGGGTGTGTTCGATTCGCACACGCCTCCGCCAGAAATTTCCACCACCGGATTGAGTACCGGTGGTTTTTTATGACTAGAAGTATTATTTCCCGGGAAATATCTACAATAGTCTGCCTGAGCCGAGGAAACAAGTAATATATTGCTATTAACTGCAGAAAACTGCTAGCAAAGGACTTAATCAGCAGCATAGTTGAGATGGCTCTGGTTCCAGGGACTGCATAGCCTGGGCCAGTCGTCCTGCCCATTAAAGCATCATACAACACCTAATGGCCATGAGCCCATTCTGAGGCTTTGTCCTCCTCCAGGTATCTTTGGATTAGATCAGTAAGCTCATATCAAATAGATTATTAGTACGGTAATAGCTGGGCTTACTTATTAAAACCCCATTCCATAGGACTGTGTTATAATTATGGTAATTTTAAGTAAACGGAGATCAGAGTATGTCTTTAAATGCTTTTGACTATATGATCTTGCTTATTGCTGTTCTCAGTGGGTGGAGCGGTTTCCATAAAGGCTTTTTGTATACGGTAGGTAGTATGGTGAGTCTGGCAGTAGGGATTTTGCTGTCTATAATATATTATCGGGACTTGGCTTCTTATCTACAGGACTATTATGGGCTTACTGCAGCCTTAGCGGAAAGCATCCGTAGTAATATACCCCTAACCGCCTTAAAGATAGACCAGGACCTGAGCATCCATGGGCTAATTTTAGGTGACTCAGCTAACTACCTGGCCTATCTGCTAGTTATAGCCTTATCCTTTATAACTATTTTCCTGGTGAGCAGCAAGTTAACCCAGCTATTATGGTTGGGAATAGAGAATATATTCACCTTGGGGTGCTTGTCATCGATTAATCGTGGGCTAGGCATAGTATTGGTGGTAAGCCGAAATTTTATTATACTAAGTATAACCCTGGGTTTATTATATCCGGCCCTCTTGCTTTCTTCAAAAATGGGTTTTTATCTTATGCTGGCAGTAGTGGACAGTATTGA
>CAZPSR010000035.1:0-13880 GCA_964589135.1 uncultured Syntrophomonas sp. | reverse complement strand
TGGTCGCTTATTTTCTGGGGGATATCTCCCTTGCTTATCCGGTCTATATATTCTGCGGCCAGGTTGAGAGGACCTACTACTGCATCCATAGTGGCATTGATCCCTTCCATTACCTGACGATATTCACCCTGGTGCCGGTCTAAATCCACCCGGGTATCCAGCCTTCCTTCCACCGCCGCTTCCGTCATCAGGTTGGCATCATCCACCAGCTTGTTTATATTCTCAATAAGTTTGGTATAGGATGGAATCAATCTGTCTTCTTCGGATTGTTTGCCCATTTGGCTATTCTTCTCAGAAACTATGGCTAGCTCTCCGTTAGCTATAAGTTCATTGGTTTTTATTATCACCCGTAATACACCTCGTACCGCATTTACATTTCTAGCGGTCTCGGCAAATATGCCCATATAACTACCCTCTACTTTTTGGGTATAATCATTTAACGCTAATCTTTGCAGAACCCTACTGCTCTCCACCAATCCTCCCAAGCCATCAATGCACTGGTTCAGATTGTTTACGATCTCATTAAAATCTCCGTTATACTGGTCGCTTATTTTCTGGGGGATATCTCCCTTGCTTATCCGGTCTATATATTCTGCGGCCAGGTTGAGAGGACCTACTACTGCATCCATAGTGGCATTGATCCCTTCCATTACCTGACGATATTCACCCTGGTGCCGGTCTAAATCCACCCGGGTATCCAGCCTTCCTTCCACCGCCGCTTCCGTCATCAGGTTGGCATCATCCACCAGCTTGTTTATATTCTCAATAAGTTTGGTATAGGATGGAATCAATCTGTCTTCTTCGGATTGTTTGCCTATTTGGCTATTCTTATCAGAAACTCTGGCTAGCTCTCCGTTAGCTATAAGTTCATTGATTTTTATTATCACCCTTAATACACCTCGTACCGCATTTACATTTCTAGCGGTCTCGGCATAAATACCCAGATAACTACCCTCTACTTTCTGGGTATAATCATTTACGGCTAATCTTTGCAGAACCCTACTGCTCTCCACCAATCCTCCCAAGCCATCGATGCACTGGTTCAGATTGTTTACGATCTCATTAAAATCCCCGTTATATTGGTCGCTTATTTTCTGGGGGATATCTCCCTTGCTTATCCGGTCTATATATTCTGCGGCCAGGTTGAGAGGACCTACTACTGCATCCATAGTGGCATTGATCCCTTCCATTACCTGACGATATTCACCCTGGTGCCGGTCTAAATCCACCCGGGTATCCAGCCTTCCTTCCACCGCCGCTTCCGTCATCAGGTGGGCATCATCCACCAGCCTCTGTATACTTTCCATACTGGTTAAATACGATGGAATTAATCTGTCTTCCGGGCAGCGAGGTCCAATCTCTTTATACCTGGCATAGATCTCGGCAATATCGCCAGCAGCAATTTTTTCATTGGCTTCTACCGAATTTAAAAACCTGGTTCTTACCGTATTAACTCCCTCAGCAGTCTCGGCAAAAATGCCCTTATATCGGCCTTCTACTTCTTTGGTATAGTTGTTAACGGCTAGGTAATCAAGTATCCCTATGATTTCTGTTAATGGTTCCATTATGGCATCCAGGGTAGCATGGAATCCTTCCACGATGGTCCTGAATTCACCCCGGTGCCTACTCGCATCAGCTCTTACATCCATTTTGCCTTCAACTGCGGTTTGGGCCAAAGTATTCATATCGCTGGCCAGAAGCTGCACCGAATTCTTTATCATATTTAAGCTATTTCCCATAAGATCGTGTTCAGATATTACCTCGATCTGAACGTCCAGTTGGCCGGCCGCAATTTTTTCTGCAGTCTTGGCTTGCTCCGTAATATTCCGGGCAATATGCAAAAACGAGCCTGCCAATTGACCTACTTCTCCTTTATTATCGATATCTAGATTCAAGTCCACCTTTCCCTCAGCCATTTGCTCGGCGGCGGCTATTAAATGCTGCAAAGGCTTAGTTACCGCTTGAGCAATTATCATTCCCAGTCCTACAGCCAGTACCGTTCCCAGGAAACTAATGATAATCATCCATTGTATAGCTGGGCTGGACGAAAGCACATTACTTTGACTGACTATCGTTATACCCATGAATCCTAGTACTGCAGTAAGGGCTGCTATCAATAGGTAGCCACTCATAATTTGGCTTTTTAAATTTAGATCATTAAACCATTTCATCCTCTTTCCTCCTTCGTTTATTGTCCTATACCAAATTCTACATATTGCAAAGATCTCCTCAGGGTTTTATTACAGTCCCGGTTAAGGGGTGTGCCATGACCAAAATATATAGTTCGAATATCTTTCTGACATATGTATTCCAGGGCTTGGACAAAGCCTGGTTCATATTTGCTGCCTTCAGAATTAATAATCAGGGGTGTATCTCCGGCGAATAAAATTCCCTCTTCTTCAATGTAAATGCAAATGGAATCACTGCTATGGCCTGGAGTATAAATGATTTCACCCATGCGATCAGCAATTCTTACCCTTTCTCCCCCCTTCACACAGGTATCTACTCCCTCCAAAAAGCTTGAATAGGCATAAACCTTTGGTTTAAACACGCTTTTTATTTGAGGCAATAGATTAACATGATCATAATGATTGTGAGTTAATATAACCTTTTCCACTTTGCTTTTTCCGACCCCAGTGGAAGCTTGGTATATTCCATCAATAATAATTGGATCTCGGCCGACATCAATTAAAGTATTAATATCCTTGATCCGATTCCAGTCTCCGGTTAGCAAATAGACATTTGCGGTATAGATTTGGCTATTATGGCTGAGATTAATTACCTTCATTTTCCAATCACCAAACTCAATCCTAGGGTTTAACCATGCTTCTGAAATAGCTGGGCATTTGTAACTACTGGCTTGTATAAGTGTTGCACTTGTTTGGGAAGAGACTGGGTTTGCTCAAAAACCAGAAAACCCCCTTCCATCAGCGATTCATAAAACATTCGAATTACTTTAATCCTCTGATCTTCATTAAAGTGGAGGAGCACGTTTTTACATACAATCAGGCCAAAATCGTTTCTTGGAGCCTGCAAGCTTAGCAAATCATGCTTGCGATAAAGTAGTGCTTTCCGGATCTCCTCTTTAATCCGGTAATGCCCCGTCTGCTCAGCTATTTCAAAATACTCATTTAGAATATCCTTGGGAATTCTCGCCACCTGCTCGCAAGGATACACCCCTTCAGCAATAATCTGGCCAAAAAGGTTGCTTCCATCTATGTCGGTGGCGGTTATTCGCACATTCCGGAAGTACATACGCCCCATTCTTTCCCTCAATAGTATAGCCAGGGTATATGGTTCCGGTCCCATGGCACAGCCTGCATCCCAGATGTTAATATAGCGGCGGGTCTTCAAAACCGGCAAAGCATGGTCACAGGCTAACTCCAGGGTTTGCACATCTCGAAAGAAATAGGTAAAGGCCATAATCTCATCTCCAAGCAATTGAACATTTTAAGTTTATTACGAGGCATCGCTTAAACCGGCTAAATCTTCATCTGCCAACAGTATTTTACAGTCTAGAATGAGCTTGACTGCATTGCCGACTTTACCAATACCTTTGATGTATCGATTGCTGAAACCCGCCTTATCATCTGGTGGGTCTACGATGTTTTCTTCGGCAATGGATAGTACTTCAGCAACCTGATCCACTATTAGACCGACTGACAGCTCATCAATATCGACCACGGTTATACAGGTTCTGTCCCCGTAAGGTTTGGGCTCTTTTTTAAAACGCATGTTGACATCCATTACCGGAATAATCTTGCCGCGTAAGTTTATTATTCCTCTTATATATTCAGGTACCTCGGGCACTTCTGTTATAGCCTGGATGCCGCCGATAATCTCGGTAACGTATTTGATTTCAATGGCATATTCTTCCCGACCTACAATAAAGGTTAAAAATTTCCCCTTTTGGGTGTCCTCATCCGTCTCTATCAGTTGATCCATAAGTTCTGACATGCACAAAATCCCTCCTCCGCTTAATAATCTACATAAACCGCTATAATCAACCCTTAGCCAGATAATTAATAATTTACCAACCCTGCTATATCCAGGATTAAACTGCATCCTCCATCTCCTAAAAGAGTACATCCGCCAATCCCCTTAATCTTTTTTAAATATTTAGGGAGCGGTTTCACTACTACTTGTTGTTCACCTATTAGCTCATCAGCAAAAAGGCATACCGAACGGTTATCGTTCTCAACTATCATAATAATCCCCTTGGGTATTTCAGTAATCATGGTCTGGAGTTGGTATATCTTATGTAACCGCAGTATGGGCAAACAATCACCACGAACCATGATCATTTCTCTTCCATCGGGATCTGTGAATAATTCTTCCTCTTCGGCTCTGAAGGATTCGCAGATTGATGTGATGGGAACAGTGAAAATGGACCTGCCTACCCTTATACCCATCCCATCGATTATGGCCAGGGTCAAGGGGATCTTCAAAGATATCAAGGTGCCTGCATTCAACTTACTGTCCACATGAATTGTCCCACCAATTTCTTCAATGTTTTCTTTTACTACATCCATTCCTACGCCCCGACCAGAAAACTCGGTCACCTCATTATTAGTGGAAAAACCAGGCAGTAAGATGAATTCATATATCTCCTGGTCACTAAGCTCAGTTTCTATTGTGTTTATAAGGCCATGCTCCCAAGCCCTTTGCAGGATTTTGTCGGGATCCAGACCACCCCCATCATCCCTGATTGTAATCCATACATCTCCCCCTTCATTTCTAGCTTCCAGCTGTATGGTACCAACCGCCGGTTTGCCCAAAGCCATTCTTTGTTCCACATTTTCGATGCCGTGGTCAACCGCATTTCTTATGAGATGCATTATGGGATCGGAAAGATGTTCAATGATGTTTTTATCAACCTCGGTTTCTTCCCCTATAATTAGCAGGTCAACTTCTTTATCTAATTTTTTCTTCATGTCCCGGACAATACGATTCATTTTTTGGAAAGTCCCGGCCAGAGGAACCATTCGAATAGACATTACAATGTCCTGAAGTTCGTTGATCACCTTACGGTGTTGACGAGCGGCTTTATTAAAGTTATCCATTTCCTGGATATCCGCCAGGTCAGGATTATTGGTTACCATGGCTCCAGAGATTACCAGTTCCCCCACCAAATCCAACAATTGATCCAGTTTATTCAGTTGCACACTAATTCTGCTTTGCTTTAGGGATGTTACATTGTTAATGCCATTCATGGTATTGTCATATACCTGCTCCCTTGCTTGATCATTTTCTGTTTTTCCCTTTTCAATTTCCTCCCTTCCCTCATCTAGTTCAAGTAATTCAATGCTTTCTACAAAGGCAAAATTCAGGAATAAATTTTCAGTCTCCTGTCTACTGCAATTGGTATAGAATTCTACCTGAAAACCTGTTTCTTTAATTATTGAACTGCATTGGTTATTAGAAGCTATGTCTGAGGGGAAATATTGGGTCACCTGAACCTTGTCTTCCAATTTGTGAATGAGATTGAAAGCTCGAATATTTTCCATTTCGCAGCCATCTTCGAAGAAAATTACCACCTGGTAGTGGGCTCCTTCATGGTGTAGCTCATGGGAAAAGGCTATGTAAAGGTCCTCGTCTTCATTAACGGAAGATAAATCGTTAAGACTGGGATTAAGACCACGCAAATGTTCATTGATATCGGCCAAGAGATGATCTGCCACTCCATCCGCTTTCTGGCCAAGCTTTAGCTTACTTACTTCACCTTTGATAAAATCAATTCCGCCCAGAATCAAATCGCAGAGTTTGGAATAATTTATTTCTGCAGATGTAGTTTCCCGCAGGAAAAAAAACAAGTCCTCCATGGAATGAGCAATGGCAGAAATATTGTGGAAAAGCATCATAGCCGCTGATCCTTTTATAGTATGCATGATTCGAAATACTTCATTGATCTGTGCAGCTACAAAAGTATTGTTTTTTTCGCTGTCCAGTACCAATTGTTCAAGCTGATCGGCTAATTGCATAGTTTCAAAAATAAACATATCCAGTACGGGATCTCTACCAATATCATTTTCCAAATAATTGACCTCCCAAAATCTGCTACTGGCCTAAATGCATTAACAGCCTAGTCAGTACCACAAAAATACACCTAAATATGCCAGGATCTGAGCCTAATATTTTATATCGGATCTTTTTCTGAATATTATAGGCCTGCCAGGGGTATAGGGTATAAATTGTGTTTTTTCTTTACTTTTAAGGGTTTATTAGTAAAAGTCATGCTTAAGGTTTTAAATGTTAAATACTATGGTGGAGAAAGAGCGCTGTGGCTGTTTGACTATTCCTGGGAATGACAATAGTAGCTGAGCTTATATTTATAACCGGGGCTTACTACCAGGTGATAACTGGGAAAGAATAACAGGTCCATTAGGGCAGCAGTAAAAGCGCTCATTACCAGTAGAGCATAGTCATAGTGATTTGCGAACATATGTTTGCCCAGCCGGGTTTTTGTAGTATACTTAAAATACTCAGATAGTAATTACTGCTTAGGGGTGACTGGTGATGGATATTCTTAGCAAGCTCGATATTCTGGCCGGTGCTGCCAAATATGATGTTTCCTGTTCTTCCAGCGGGGTGAGCCGGAAGAATGCAGGCGGCACAGGAAATTGCCGATCCTTTGGCATATGCCATGCCTGGTCCAGTGATGGAAGATGCATATCTTTGCTTAAGATTTTACTAAGCAATGATTGCATCTATGATTGCCGGTATTGTGTTAATCGCCGTTCCAATGACATCCCCCGGGCCAGTTTTGCTCCCCGGGAACTGGCCGAACTCACTATTCAGTTTTACCGGCGCAATTATATAGAAGGCTTGTTTCTAAGCGCAGCAGTAGAGAAATCTCCTGATTATACTATGGAAAAGATCATTCGCGTGCTGACCTTGCTCAGGGAGGAATATGAGTTTCTGGGCTATATACATGTAAAGGTAATTCCCGGGGCCGATCCCCTATTGATTTATAGAGCCGGACTGCTGGCTGACCGGATGAGTGTGAATATTGAACAGCCTACGGAAAATAGTCTGCGTTTGCTGGCCCCCCAAAAGTCTCTTCCAGCCATGTATCTTTCCATGAAGGAACTAAAGGACAAGATAAAGGAGCACCAAGCTGATCGCCGGCGGTTCAAGCATACTCCCCGTTTTGTCCCCGGTGGACAGTCAACTCAAATGATAGTGGGCGCCAGCCAGGATAGTGATTTGGCCATTTTGCATACTACCCAGGCTCTATACCAGAGATTTGGATTAAAACGAGTCTACTTTTCCGCATACGTGCCGGTCAATCAGGATTCTAACTTGCCTGCGGTTAGTACTGCACCACCCCTGCTGAGAGAACATCGTTTATACCAGTCCGACTGGCTCCTGCGCTTTTATCATTTTAAAGCGGAGGAAATTGTTGATAGCACTCATGCTAACTTGGAAACAGAAATCGACCCCAAGACCGCCTGGGCTCTCAGGCATCCCGAATTTTTTCCTCTGGAGATCAATCGGGCCTCTTATGAGGAACTGCTGAGGGTCCCGGGGATTGGAACCAAGTCAGCCTGGCGTATCGTAAGTCAGCGTCGGGTAGCGGCCGTCTCGATGGAGCAGTTAAAAAAAATAGGGGTGGTTTTCAAGCGAGCACAATATTTCGTTACCTGCAAAGGGGTTTATGCCGGGAATAAGCCCTATGATCCGGCAGTAATACGTAAATTTATGGTACCAGAGGCCCCCTTGCAACAAATGAGCTTGTTTTAGCATATTGGAAGTGGAAAATAATGGATTATCTATATGATGGCAGTTTTGATGGCCTCTTAACCTGTATATATCAACATTATTATGGAGCAGCAGCCAGCGGCATCTACCAGCAGGATTATTACCAGCCGGGCTTGATGGTGAACAGCCAGGTGGTAAAGACCAATCCTGCACTGGCCAAGCGGGTATGTATAGCCATTGAAGAAAAAATATCCGGGGAGGCTTTGGAAAAGATATATCATGTTTATCTCTCCTCCGATCCCATTAAGGAAAATCTTATTCTCAACTACCTTCGGCTGGGTTTCAAAATGGGAGCCAAAGCAGATCATTATCACAGCCATCCTGATGTCTATTCCTTGCATAAACTGAATCAGAGGGTGGAAATCGAAACTCATCGTTTACTAGGCTTACTTAGGTTTAAAGACACTGGGAGATTTTTGTATGCCGCCATGTCGCCTGATCATCATATTCTGACTTTGATTGCCGATCACTTTGCCGATCGTTTGGCCGGCGAACGATGGATTATTCATGACCAAAAGCGAAAGCTGGCCATTGTCTATGATGGACAGGATGATGGAAAGAATAAACTGCCAATACAGGATAAGTGGTATCTCACTGACTTTTCCTATTCCATGGATGATATAGCTGATAAAGACCAGCATTGGCAGCAACTCTGGCAGTTGTATTTTCAAAAGATAGGCATCGAATCCAGGCTCAATCCCCGGCTTCAATCCCGGTTTGTTCCTCAGCGCTACCGCCGCCACCTTTTGGAATTCCAAAGCATATCAGGAATGGGAAAGGTCCCTTAAGAATTAAGGGACCGTCGCAAACGCTGACAATGAACTTGTTTGGTATCCTGAGGATCCGAAGGCGACCAAGGATCTCATCAACAATAGCATATTGTTGGTGTTTATACAGTTATAAGATGCTTCGCTTACGCTCAGCATGACACATTTAAGAGACTTTTCAGTGGTCTCGTCTTGTCCCCGTGTCCTTTGCTATTTTTTATCGGGCCATTGCCCCATTTCCTCCAGAATTTGCTGTATAAAATCGAAATGATCAGCAATGATAGCCGAGATATCAGTCATGCGTTTATCGTGATCAGCGTTAGGGTCTAGTCCCTCAGCTTCTGCCAGAGCGAAAATCAAGCGCAGACTGCCTTCGAAGGAGATAATATCCCTTTGCTTATCAGTGTATTTTTTATGGAAAAACTTATCCATCAGATCACTGTGGTCAAGCATATTGAAAACACTCAAAGCCAGGGTAATCCTGGGTTTGCGATCTTTGATCATCTGCTCCAGGTCTTCTTCAACCGCCCCGGTGGGATCATCCTGTAAAACGTAGTATTCCCAGTATTCATCCACCGCCTTATGGAAGGAGTTTTCTAGCATCTCGGCATTGGCCTGGCTTTTATAATCCATCATGACTGGTACCACTTCGTTAATGGCCTGGACATAAGCTTGGTCATTGAGATTATAACTATCGAGTATTTTCTCCCCTAATTTAGCAATATCTAAACCTTCGACTTGCTCGAAATCCAGCAATAGGTTGATTGCTTCTTGCAGATCGGACCCCAACCCATTAAGCTGGGAAGCACTAAAACGATAATCATAGGAATCTACCAGCTTTTTATTATCTCCAAACAGATTGATCCTAATGATCCTGCTCATATGCATGGCCGGATATTTCTCCCTTTCCTCCATGCAAGACCATATAGTGCGATAGGAAAAATTTTTTTCATTGTTTAGAGTAAATGATATATCAACTATATGGTAAGGGACACCCTGCTCTATCACCAGTTTAAACCAAAACCCAGCATCCTGAATTTTATCCCCAGGTTGAAAATTATACCCGGATATAATATCGAAATGCACCCGATTATCTGTTTTAATTGAGAATTCAAAAGCATCCTGGCCTGACTGATTATATTTAGTTTTGAGACTCTTGGAGACTTTGGGTATTACTTTTTCTATCCCGGCTTCCTGGTCCAACTGATCCTGTAGTTTTTTTAGAAAGCTGGGGTCTTTAGCCACTTTTTCCGAGATATCGGCAAAAGCGGTCCTGATCTCATCACCTATTTTGGACGGACTGCTCTCCAGGAGTACCAGAAATGCCTTCTGACTTATCCGGTAGTTTTTTTCCTCGCTATCAGCAATAAGGGTATACTGGTATTCATCCAAATATTGGGAAAAACAATATTGTTCAGCATCTTTCAGCCAATTAGAGTAAGGGTAAGCTTCCTCATCAAATTCCAGCCGATTATATAATTCCCGGGTGGTTTCTACGGGCTCTGGAAAATACTTCTTTATGATATGTTCCGGTGTTACTATCAAATGCTCTACCTCCATTCTAAATCATTATAGCTAATAAAGAGCAGGTAAAACAAGTTGGAAAACAAGAGGACGGCTCGCTTCTGTTTGCTTTTTTACCAGCAAACAGAAGGAACCGTCCCTGATTTGTTTTGCTTCTAATCTTCGAACAGATCGGCATTCATGGCCACGGTCAAGCCATCACTGGTTTTCAGGGTTTTACCCAGGCTTTCTAGCTTAGGCAACTCATATCTGAAGAAATATTGACAAGTCATAAGTTTACCTTGATAGAAGTTCTTGTCCACATCAATGGCTGAGGGCAAAGCTTTGAGAGCCACTATGGACTGCAAGAGCCATTGCCAGCCGATGAAGAGCACTCCTGCCATTTCCAGATAAACACTGGCATCAGCTTGGAATTTCTCCTTGTCACCGGTTGCCTTAATCTCTAACAGATAATCAGTAACATTGACAAATGTCTGCTGAGCATCCTTGAGCTGTAAGGCATAGGCCTGGAGCTCAGATAAGCCGGATGCTTCCTCAATGGTCTTGCTGATTTCTTCCATGGCCAATTGGTAGGCTTTGCCACCCTTCATGGTAACTTTTCGGCCCAAGAGGTCCTGGCCTTGGACACCAGTAGTTCCTTCATGCAGAGTGTCTATCCTTATATCACGATAATATTGTTCTACTGGGAAGTCGCGGCAGAATCCATAACCCCCCAGAACCTGAATGGCGGTACTGGTAGTCAGTATACCCATCTCGGAAGGATAGGTCTTAACCACCGGAATCATCAGGTCAGAAATCAGGTCGTATTTTTCCGCATCTTCGCCTACCTTGACCAAATCGCGGTATTTGGCATTTTGCAGAGCCAATGACAAGGCACCCTCACAAACAGCCCGCTGGAACAGGAGCATGCGTTTTACATCCGCATGTTGAATAATAGGAACCTGCGGGGAATTAGGATCCTTTTCATTTAGTGGTCTTCCCTGTAGCCGCTGGTTGGCATATTCCAGAGCAGCGTAGTAAGCTGCAGTAGCTTTACCGGTAGCTCCGATTCCTACGCCAATGCGCTTTTCGTTCATCATTTGGAACATATAGTTAAGGCCCTTGTTAGGCTCACCTACCAGGTAACCATGACAGTCTCCCTCATCACCCATGCTTAGCTGACATATAGGTGATCCCTTATAACCTAGTTTATGTTCAATTCCGGCACAGAAAACATCATTGTATTCCATTTCGCCATTATCTTTAATCCGGTATTTGGGAACGATAAATAAGGAGATCCCTTTTACTCCGGCTGGAGCTCCTTTGATTCTGGCCAACATCATGTGAATGGTATTGTCAACCGCATCAGTATCTCCAGCTGATATGAATATTTTCTGGCCTTTTATTTTATAGTAACCTTCTCCAGTATCGACTGCGCTGGTCTTAATATCAGACAAAGAACTACCTGCATCAGGTTCGGTTAAAGCCATGGTTCCCTGCCATTCACCGGCAAACATTTTTTCCAAATAGAGATCTTTTTGTTCCTGAGAACCGTAGTGGACTATCAAGTCAGCGGCACCCCTGGTAAGGGACACATAAGCACCCAGGGAGTAATTGGAAGCAGTAAAGATGAACTGAATAACATTTTGAATGACCTGGGGAATCTGTTGTCCTCCGTACTCGTAAGCCATGGGGGCATTAATCCATCCATCACGGCCGAAGTCACGCATGGTAGTTTTAACAATCGGATGGGTTTTTACGATTCCATCCACATATTCCGGGGGATTAACATCCATTTCCTGAAACACTGGATACATAAAATCCATACCAAGCTTATAAGCGGTATCAATGATCATATCAAATGTCTCTTGGCTATGATCTCCAAAGTATTCGTATTTGGTCAGATCTTCTACCCCAAAAACCTCATACAGTAAAAACTTGATATTTCTTCTGCTAACTACTTTTTCCATAATCTTTGCTCCTTTTAGTAATTTACTGTTTTTCGAATATTCTCTTACTTCTTGTAATAGCCTGATTTTATGGTATGGATCACCTCCAATATACCCTGTTTTTCTTGGCCTTAGCCAGGCCAGCAGATAAAGGTAAGGGATTTACCCAGCTCATCTGCCTTATTCTTTTTAGTTTCCCCAACTCTCCGATTCCTGTAGCCAGAAATAAGTCAAGATAAGGCTACGCCTTTCTCCCGGTTTTAAATGAGCTATCCTTGCGGTCTGATGACCATTTATTAAGTATTTTACTACTTGCAAGACAGTTAACTAAGCCCTTTTAACCAAAACCTCAGTAAAACAGGTCGGCAGGTGCCACCATGGCATGAAACAAGAAGCAGCTTAAGATGAGATAAATAACACCTTGACTTCGGAAGTCCCAGCTTGAGAAATCGGAACAGTAAAATCTGGCTAGGCCAGTTACCTGATATCTCTGACCTCCGAATGCAGATGATAATATTTAAAGCGCACGATAGAAAGTTTAAGTGCTTCGTTTAAAGCTATGTTCATGGTATGCTTCCGTGCCTTAAGTTCACTTATTCACATAAATAATTTTATCATTGAAATGCCAAAAGAACTAGTCCCCTAATCAGAATGCCCCTATCTTCATCAACCCCCCTTGCAATCCTTAGCATCTGTTTTATTCTCCGGCGGATTCCAGTATTTTGAATTCTCCATTAATCTGGACCCGCAGTCTTACCTTATTTCCCCATAAACGAGCCAGGTATTTAATGGTTTGGTGGGCATAATCCAGTAATAATTCCCTACCATCCCATTCCGGTTCCAAATGCAATATTTTGGCTCTATCCATTTCCATCACTCTAATTACTGGAATAGCATTCATGCCCACGTTCATAATCAAAGTGTCCCGAATTTTTTTCCATCCCCTCTCATCGGAAATCTCTCTAACCACATAATCATGCTTTTCTTTTTGGAATTCTAACAGATTTAGTTCCTGACCCAAGTCTTGGTCCAGGTATCTGCGGATAAAAGATACATCTCTCTCTTGTTCTCTAATATGAAATATCTCTTGGCCTTCCTGTTCCAGTTTACTGAACATTTTAAAACCCAGGTAATAAGGATTCAGGACTCCCGGACGAGAAGCTATAACTTGATTATGCCGTTTGATAAATTCCAAATACAGCGACTGAGGTAAGTCTAAATGGTTCAAAATCTTATAGTGCCAAAAACAGGCCCATCCTTCATTCATGATCTTGGTTTCAATCTGGGGAATAAAATATTGGGCTTCAGAGCGTACGATGTTGATAATATCTTTTTCCCATTCACTTAAACGAGCATAACGGAGCAAAAAGAGTAGAATATCCTCCTCGGGCTCCAAGGGTATCTTGTCCCAATTGGGCTGTTCTTCCCCGCTAGTAAGCCTGGCAGCTAAGTCCTTATTTGATAGGGATTTAAAGTATTTTTCCATATGGGCTTCTCTTATTTCTTCCGGGGACAGATGCTTTTCCTGGCTGATGCGATAAATTTGAAAGCGCAAGGCATGAGCAGCATCAAGGATCCTTTCTACTCTTTCATAACCAATGCTGGGATCTGCTATATAATCACTAATCCTAGAAGCATGGGACTTAAACATTTCCACCGTATAATCAGCCCTGCTTCCTGCTTTGAATAAGCGATTATTTTTAAAGAAATCGTTATGACCATAAACATGGGCTATGGTGAGCACCTGTAAGGCCAAGGTGTTTTCTTTCATCAGATAGGCCAGACAGGGATTAGAATTGATCACCATTTCATAGGGCAAACCAATCAAGTTGTAACGATAAAAGGTTTTTTTCCTTTCCCAGGCTTTGCCAAAACTCCAGTGTGGATAACGTGAGGGCAT
>CAZPSR010000034.1:0-14338 GCA_964589135.1 uncultured Syntrophomonas sp. | reverse complement strand
CTGGATTACCAGTTGGATAAAATATTGGCAGAGGGACTTGAGCACAGGTTTAACCGGCATATAGAAATGGCTGAATTGGTTAGGGATTGGGCTCGTCACCATTTCGCCCTGTTCGCTGATGAAAGGTACCTATCCAACACTATTACTGCTATATCCAATACCCGGGATATAGAGGTAGGAGCTCTGAATCGGGAACTAGGCAGGAGGGGCTACCAGATTTCCAATGGTTATGGCAAGATGAAAGAGAAGACTTTCCGTATAGCCCATATGGCTGATTGCCAGCTAGAGGAACTAAAAGAATTGCTGGGCCAGATTGAGGATATTTTAGCTTTATAGAACCCGCCCGGCTGTTTTCGTAGTTAGAATGTCCTGTGGTGACGGAGGCAGGTTGATAGCCCCTGGAAGATTAAGATAAACTGGCAGGAGGGTATATTTATGACCATAGTAAAACCGTTCCGGGCGGTGCGACCGGCACCGCATTTAGTGGAAAAAGTAGCTGCGCTTCCCTATGATGTTATGAGCAGTGCTGAAGCCCGGGAAATGGTGGCAGGCAACCCCTATTCATTTTTGCATGTGGATAAGGCTGAAATTGACCTAGACCCCAGTCTTGATTTATATGATACCCGGGTTTATGAACAAGCCCGAGACAATCTGCAGAGAATGATAGAAGAGGGAATTTTCATCAAAGAAGAACGGGATTGTCTCTACCTTTATCAGCAGCGGATGGGGGAACGGGTGCAAATTGGAGTAGTAGCCTGTGCTTCTATTGATGATTACCTAAATAAGCTGATCAAAAAGCACGAATTAACCAGGGCCGATAAGGAACAGGATCGAATCAAGCATGTTGATTATTGTGATGCTAATACCGGTCCCATATTCTTGACTTACCGAGCCCAGGAAGCAATTGATGCTTTGGTCCGAGCCTGGGTGCAGCAGGAAGCTCCTCTCTACGATTTTGCATCTGAGGATGGCATTGTTCATACCATATGGGTTATTCACCAGCCCGAAACAATCCAAGCTTTAGTACAGCTTTTTGCCGGGGTGGAATCGTTCTATATCGCTGATGGTCATCACCGTTCCGCTTCTGCGGTGCGGGTGGGGGAAATGCGCAGAAGGGAGAATCCTGAATACAAGGGTGATGAAGAATACAATTTTTTTCTCTCGGTGATCTTCCCTGATAATCAGCTGCAGATTATGGATTATAATAGAGTGGTTAAAGACCTGAATGGTCTTAATACCCAGGAATTTCTGCAAAAGCTGGGAAATTCCTTTCATTTTGAGCCCTATCATGGGACCGGACCCTATAAACCCCAGGCCCAGCGCAGTTTTGGCATGTACCTGGATGGACAGTGGTATGTATTAACCGCTAAAGCCGACAGTTATGATGATAGTGATCCAGTGCAAAGATTGGATGTATCCATATTGCAGCATAATCTGCTGGGACCCATTTTGGGTATTACAGATCCCAGAACTGATAACAGAATCGATTTCGTTGGGGGCATCAGAGGTTTAGAGGAGCTGGAAAGAAGAGTAAATGAGGGGATGCAGCTGGCCTTTTCCATGTATCCCACCACAGTGAAGGATTTAATGGATATTGCGGATGCAGATAAAATTATGCCTCCCAAGTCCACCTGGTTTGAGCCCAAGCTAAGAAGCGGGATATTTATTCATCAGTTAAAGTAGAGCGGTTCCCCTGGGGGTAACAAGATAACCGCCTCTTTGCCGGGTAGCACGGATAGATTTCTGCCTGAATATGGGTTAGAATACTGGATAAGAGGCTAAGTGTAAGTTGCGGGCTGGGACTGAGCTGGGTTGCGTAGGGAGGGCATAAAATGTTTAGATTTGACAAGGAAAAGCTGGAAGAGCAAGCCAACAAATTGGTGCAGAAATCTGGAGACTTAATGGAAAGCGGAAAAATCCGGCTAAATATTGCTAATCTGGAGAAAGAAATCAATACTTTCAAATCCGAACTGGGTGATACCTTGTATAATGCTTATAAAGATGGCAGCGAGGTAGAAACCGAGTTGAAGGTTTTATGCGGCAAGATAGAAAAAAAATATCAGGAAATAGAGAATTTGCGGGAGCAATTAGAGAAATTAAAGGGCAAAGACTAAGCCCAATCCAACCCCCTAATAAAATAATCTTTTATTTATATCTATAAGCAGCCAGGTGCTGCTTATATAATTTATAGCTGATGCAAATGAAAGATAATGTCTCGATTTGCTGGGGTTGATTCTAATCACGGAGCAGCCCATAATATTGCTTGAACCGGGAAATATTGATAATCAACAGGAAGGGTAACAATGTCTGAAGATAAAAGAAAGCAGTTGCGAGAGGGAATAAGAGCTGCCGGCCCAGCCATAGTAGCCTTTTCCGGGGGTGTTGACAGCACTTTGTTGGCTCGGGTTGCGCAACAGGAACTGGGGTCGGACTGCCAGGCCATTACGGTTGACAACGGAATGATGAGCCAATACGAATTGCAGCAGGCGGTTAAAGTAGCCCAAGGTCTGGGTTTAAACCATACCCTCTTTCGGGTCCAGCTGGAGGGACAGGAGGAAATCAGGAACAATCAGCCCCAGCGGTGTTATTATTGTAAAAAAAGCATCTTTTCCTGGCTGCTGCAGTTGGCCAGAGTCCAAGGCAGTCATGTAATGGAAGGGTCACACCTGGGGGACAGTCGGGGGTATCGCCCCGGGCAGCGGGCTTTAAAGGAATTGGGGATATTAAGTCCTTTTCAGAAATATGGGTTTGGTAAAGAGGAGATCAGGCATTGGGCTTGGGAACTGGGATTGCCCAACTGGCAGGCAGCGGCCAATCCTTGTCTGGCTACCCGCTTTCCCTATGGGCAGCTATTAACCCCCAAGCTGTTGCACCGGGTGGAAGAGGCTGAGAATACTCTGCGGCAGGCTGGCTTTAAACAGCTTCGGGTGCGCTCCCATGGGGATTTGGCCCGAATTGAAGTGGGAGCTCAGGAAAGACCAAAGTTCTTTGATCCTGTTTTTATGGATAAAATAGCTGGGGCCTTCAAAGAATTAGGCTATCTATATGTTAGCCTGGACTTAAACGGATATCGGATGGGCAGCCTGGATGAAAGATGATAAAGGAGTGAAATGATGGAGCGAGAAAGAATCCTTAAGCTGCTGAAAAAAGTGCAGGAGGGCAGCCTGGATCCGGAGCAAGCCCTGGCACGGCTGCGCCATTTACCCTTTGAAAACCTGGGCTATGCCCGGGTGGATCATCATCGTCATCTGCGCAATGCATATCCGGAAGTCATCTACTGCAGCGGCAAGGAGGCCCAGCAGATTCAGGGAATTGCTTCCGCCATACTAGCCCAGGGGTTTAACCTACTGGCTACCCGGGCTAATGAAGAAATATACCAGCTAATAAAAGAGTTACATCCAGCCGCGGTTTATCACCCCTCAGCTCGTCTGGTGACAGTGCAGCAAAAAGCGCCCGAGCTGGTGAGTGGACTGATTTTGGTTATCAGTGCCGGCACCTCTGACCTGCCGGTAGCAGAAGAAGCTGCGGTGGTGGCAGAAAGCTGGGGCAACCAGGTAGAACGCCTTTATGATGTGGGTGTGGCCGGAATCCATCGCCTGCTGGCTCGCTTGGATTTATTGGAACAGGCTCGGGTTATCATAACCGTGGCTGGCATGGAAGGAGCTCTGCCCAGTGTGGTGGGAGGTCTGGTAGATAAACCGGTAATAGCGGTACCCAGCAGTGTGGGCTATGGCGCCAGTTTTGGCGGACTGGCTGCCTTGCTGGCTATGCTTAACAGCTGTGCAGCAGGGATTGGGGTAGTAAACATTGATAATGGTTTTGGTGCCGGTTGTCTAGCCAGCATTATTAACCGGCAGGTGGATCAGGCCTTGCGGAGTAAGGAAAAGTGACAATTAATCATTAGTTGAAGTAAGCCGGACCAAGAGAACCATGTTTTTGGTCAAATAAGGAGACATGAGATGAAAACAATACTCTACTTTGATTGCTTTGCCGGTATTAGTGGGGACATGGTGGTAGGTGCTCTTTTGGACCTGGGAGCTAAAGAGGAAGTACTGCGCCAGCAGTTATCCGGACTAAAGCTTACGGGTTACCGACTGCATATAGAAAAAGGGCATAAAATGAACATATGGGGTACCGATTTTCGGGTAGTGTTAGAGCAAGAGCCTCACCCTCACCATAGTCCTGCTCATCAAAAGGGGTCCTTCCATACCCACCGGGGACTGCGGGAAATATCAGCCCTTATTAACGATAGCCTGCTTTCCCAGCAGGTCAAGAGCCGCAGCCTGGATATATTTTCCCGATTAGCCCAGGCCGAAGCTCGGATACACGGCATTAGCCCGGAACAGGTGCATTTCCATGAAGTGGGAGCAGTGGATTCCATTATCGATGTAGTAGGAGCCATGATATGTATAGAAGATATTGACATAGCAGAGATATACTCCTCCCCCCTTCATTTAGGGGAAGGCTTGGTTCGCTGTGCTCATGGCCTATTGCCGGTGCCGGCTCCAGCCGTATTGGAAATACTACAGGGAGTTCCGGTGTACACCAACGGTCTGCAGAGCGAGTTAACCACCCCCACCGGAGCCGCTATCATAAGCCATTTGGCCCAAGAATACGGTCCTTTGCCCGAAATCCAGGTAGAGACTACAGCTTATGGGTTGGGGGATAAAAACCTGGAGATACCTAACCTTTTGCGGATTATTAAAGGCCGCCTGACTTCCCGCTCCGGGATGTGGATCTTGGAGTGCAATATTGATGATATGAATACCCAGTTTTATTCCTACATATTACCGTTGTTGATGGAACAGGGGGCGGTAGATGTTTATCTAACTCCCCTGATTATGAAAAAGAACCGGCCTGGCCATTGCCTGAGCATCATCTGCGATGAGAAAAGCCTGGAACAGCTGGAGGAGATATTGTGGAAGGAAACTAGCACTCTGGGGGTGCGCAGGCTCAAAGTGGAGCGGCGCACTTTGGAACGGGAACTGCTGCAGGTTCCAACCCGCTGGGGACTGGTAACGGTGAAAGCAGCTTATTATAAAGGCCGGAGGCTTAAATACGCTCCCGAATATGAGGATTTAGCCCAGATAGCCAGGCAACAGCAGCAGCCCTTACCCCAAATTTATAAAGAAGTACAATTGGATATTGAGCGCTGGCTGGAAGAGCAGGGCTAAGCCTTGGCCCTTAAGGATTGATGGCAGAGTTTGCTCCTTTAAGGCTCTTGTCTTATATTTTTTACATTATCACATAATTAGGACAGCATTTATCCCACATTTATAGCTTAAATTATTAACATGCAAAGTAAATAATTGCTCTTGAAGGAGGTGGGAAAACTATAACGACAAGTATTTGTTCGATAGTAGGCAGGGAAATGACTCCCCCTGCGGCTGCCAGAGGAAACTCTTTGCTTGCTTTTTCCCGCATATGGAAGGATTACTATTGGTAGCAGATTTATCGAACAAGATAAATTTGATAATATATATTCAGATACCCTTCCTCTTAAACTAGACTAAAAAGCTAGAGCATGAACAGTCCAGGAGGACAGACAATGTCTTACAAAATTTACCTGGTAGAAGACGAAGAAAACCTGAACGAACTCTTATCCTCTTATCTCTCCAAAGAGGGCTGGCAAGTCCAGCCCTTTTTGTCTGGAGAAAAGGCCCTGCAGGCCATTCCAGAGCGGCCCGACTTATGGATTTTGGATATAATGTTGCCTGATATTGACGGCTACCGATTACTTCAGTATATAAAAAACGATGACCCCTCTATACCGGTTATCTATATATCAGCCCGGGATGCAGAACTGGACCGGGTTTTGGGTCTTGAAATGGGTAGTGATGATTATCTATCCAAACCCTTTTTGCCCCGGGAACTGGTGATTAGAACCCGCAAACTTTTGGAGCGGGTATATGGTGAACCTCATTTTCAGAGCAGCCTGATTAAGGTTGCCCCATACTTGATTGATGAAAAAAAGAGGAAAGTAATGCAGGCCGGGCAAGAAATTGATTTAACCTCCAAAGAATTCGATTTAATGGTACTGCTAGCCCGTAATCAAGGACAGGCCTTCTCCCGGGAGCAAGTATTGAACCACGTTTGGGGAACAGATTATGTGGGGTCGGATCGGGTAGTAGATGACCTGGTAAGAAGGTTGCGCAAAAAACTGCCCGACTTTAGAGTTGAAACCATATATGGTTATGGTTATCGGTTGGTGAAATCATGAAAAACAGCCCTCTGGCGTTTCAAATATGGATAATTTTTGTGATTATCACCATAGGTGTTTCCACCTTGTTTATGTTATTGGTTCCCTGGGCTTTAAGAGACTTTTTTACCCAGCAGACCTATGTCACTATAAGGGAAGCCCAGTCCATATATATTAACAATGGTAAAATGCTGGATGATATCCATGATATAGCTGAATGGGACCAGATACAGCAACAGTACCAGACCGTTAAGCATATCCTTTTTTTACAGGATGGAGACGTCTTAGCCGGATCCACCTCTCTTTTAATGTTTAACAACTACAATTTCATGCTGGAAGAAGCCCGGGTGCAGCAGGTAGCAGCCCAGCAGTATGTTCGAATTATTGATGGGGAAAAAATGTATTATATTATTCGCCAGGGGGAATTGGCCGGTTTTCCGGTCTATTTGTTTTCTTATACCTGGGAATCATATCAGAATGATCTGGTAGAAAATCTATTTGCCCAACTATTGTGGCTAATTGCAGTTATCCTGTTGCTGAGCTGGATCCCATCGTTTCTGATGGCGCATTATATTACGAAACCCATTATTAAGATGGAAAACCACGTTCGCAATATAGCTAATCGGGATTGGTATGAATCCATCGATGTAGATCGGGATGATGAAATCGGCAAATTGGGACAATCCATTGAGCGGATGAGAAAACAACTGGTAGAACAAGAAGACATGCAGCGCAGTTTTCTGCAGCATATATCCCATGAGTTAAAGACCCCGGTTATGGTCATCCGCAGTTATGCTCAGGCTATTGCTGATGGGATTTTTCCCAAAGGAGGTCTGGAAGGATCCATTGAAGTAATAGATAAAGAAGCCTCCCGCATGGAAAAAAGGGTTAAAGATCTGCTCTATCTGACCAAACTGGATTATTTGTTTACCAAAAGTTCTGCGGAAGAAACCATAAAAATAGCAGATCTGATTGAAAACATTGTAGAGTTGTTGAGATGGCAGCGCCAGGAACTAAGCTGGGAGTTGGATCTGGCTGAAATAGAGATAAAAGGCAACCTGGAACAATGGAAAGTGGTCATAGAAAACCTGCTGGATAATCAAATTCGCTATGCCGAAAACATTATAGTAATAAGGGTGAGCCAGCGTTTGGTTAATAAACAACCTTATATGTTTATCCGGATATTCAATGATGGTCTTCCCTTGGAAGAAGAGTTGATCGACCGCCTGTTTGAAGAATACCAACGGGGCTTCAAGGGTGAATTCGGTTTGGGCCTGGCCATTGTACAAGAAATAGTGGGCTATCACAATGGGAAAATATGGGCAAGCAACGAAGAAGATGGGGTGGCCTTCTACCTGGAAATCCCCCTTATCTAAGGTAAACGGGGACCAATTGAGTTATGCATAAAGGGTATTAATAATAAATTTAACAACAGCCAGATAATGATGAGCCCATCTTGGCATAGTATTTGCACTAATAGACTGTAGGGGAAAAGCAAAGCAAAGCAATTATAGCATTAAACTTAGTTAATAGCCGGAGCCAGATATAATAAAACAGTCGGATATTTGACACTATTCGCATAACTCATGTCAAGAAATCGGCATAAAGTGAAGGGATTCACTTTACTTATCTCCAGTTGAGGCAGATAAGCAGGATGTTTTCAATAATTGCTGCAAGTTGTTTTAATTGTGATGTGGGGGGGAACAGATGAGAAAAGTAGAGCCTAATGTATTGATAATATCCGGTCTAAACAAACGCATAAGCTATAATGTGGCCAAATACTATACCGACCTGGGGGCATTAGTGATGATAGTAGAATTAAGCCTGCGGTACAAGCGCTTGGTAATCGAGAACCTAAATGAAAAAGGGGTAAAATATGCATCAATAACTAGGGAAGTATGTGATGAAAATGAGGCTCAGGAGGTGTTACATAACTACCTGGATGATTGTAGCAAATTTGCAGTGGTAATCAATCTAGCTGGGGAAGAAAGCGCTGTTACCAGCAGATTAACAGATATGCTGGACCCGGAAGGGGGAGTCCTTTACACTGACGTAATGGGCTGCTGCAGTCATTGTTAGGAACCTGTCCCCCTGTCCCAACCTGTCCCCCTGTCCAACTGTAAGAGGAGGTCTATTTTTCCGTATATACTGCAGGACCATTAAGATACTGCTATAATAGTACTTCTTTAATAGGAGGTAGGGGAGAAAGGGGGATATTATGAGGAAAAAATTTCAGCAGTATGGAAAACCGCCTACTATCATGGTTGCACTTCTGCTTATTATGTTTATTATGGGCAGTCTGGGTGGATGCGGCAAGTCGGCTTATCAGAAATCCAACCAGGATGCAGCCCCATCAGCAGCCCCGGAGTACGCAGTTACTTATGATCGTGATGTGAACTCATCCACCCGGCAGGTCAGCGATCACCTGGTAGGTCAGGTTCATCCTGAAGAAAGAAAAGTCATACAGAATGCGGTCCTGGCCCTTTCAGTAAGTGATGTAAGCCAGGTTATAGACCGGATAATGGAAATTGCGGAAGAGAACCGAGGTTATACAGTGAATAGCAATTTATCCCGGGGCCATGACTGGGTACGCGGGGAAGTTAGTGTAAAGGTCCCTTCACCCCTTATGAATACGGTAGTTGAAGCTATAGCGGATTTAGGGGAGCTTCGTGATAAAAGCATATCTACCCAGGATGTGACGGAAGAATATTATGATTCCCAAACCCGATTATCAGTCTTAAACAAAAAAGAAGAGCGTTTACTGGATTTAATGGATCAGGCTAAAACTATTGAAGAAATAATTCAGATAGAAAATGAATTGACCCGGATCAGAACCGATATTGAGGTGTTGCAGGGCCGCATCCAATATCTGAATAACGCAACCGGCTACAGTTCCATTTCGGTTTCCCTGAACCAAACCTCGGCAGCCAAAGTTGAGGTGCCGGCAGGGGTATTGGGCAAAGCCGGCCAGTCTTTTATTGACAGCACCAATGCCTTGGCTGAGTTTTTGAGCTCTTTCTTCATCACCCTGGTAGCTCTTATTCCCTGGGCCTTCTTGCTGTTAGTTGTCGGCTGGTTGTTATGGACCGGCAAGAAAAAGTGCCACTGGAGTTGGAAAAGAAAGAAGCAGGACGATGACCATGACGGCCCTGCCGGGGGTTAGATAGCTTACTCCAAGTCGCTCAGGGGGGCAAAACGATAGCCTTCTATTTTGATGTCATTTATTATTCTATCTAAAATTTGGGTATTGGTTGAGGATACCGCATGCAACAGCATGATTTCACCATTATGAGTTCCCTCGATAATTCTCTCGTATGCTTGTTCTGGGTCAGGCTGCTGGTCTACCAACCAATCCTGATACGCAAAACTCCAGAATATGGTCTGGTAACCCAGTTCTTTGGTTAAGGCTAGGCTTTTCTCACTGTATTCCCCCCGGGGTGGCCGAAAGAATTTGGGCATGGAAGTACCGATAAGTTCCTGAAAAGAGTTTTCTACCTCAGTAATCTCCCTTTTGAATGCTTCCGGGTCATTGGCTTTGGCAGGCATAGAAGGATGGGTTTGGCTATGATTGCCAACTATATGTCCTTCATCAACCATTCGTTTAACCAGATTCGGGTTACTGCTTATATAGGGGCCAGTAACAAAAAAGGCAGCAGGAACCTGATTATCTTTCAATATATCAAGGATCTCAGCAGTGAAACCATTTTCATAGCCTTCATCAAAGGTCAGAAAAATGACTGGTTTTTGACTGCCAACATAATAAGCATCGTAGTCACTAAGAGAAAAGTCTATATCGGTATTAATACGGGGTGTCTTATGATCCTGATTGCGAACATAATACCAGTTAAAGGTTTGATTGCTAGTGCTGACTGCCTGGGATGGGGCTTCCTCTACCGGTAGTTTATCCGATGCTGAAGGAAGTGGATCGGTTGATGGTAGCACTTCCCGAGGCCCAGGAGGAGGATTTTGGGTATCATTCACTACAGCCCCTTGCTGGCACCCGGGCAGTAAGCATAATAGAAAGGTCAGGATAATTAATAATAAGTATGGTGTTTTCTTCATTGTTTGCTGCATCCTTTCTGATCAAGCCATTGGAATTAAGTGAGCCATTTGTAGTTTATACGGTTTTACCTGCTTTTATCTTACCTTATATTTGAAAAAACGACAGAGTCCAAGGAAAACATAGCATGATCCTGGTACCACCTTGTTATGTTTTTGCTTTTTGGGAAAAGATAAAGGGGGTTAATTGGTCTATAGTAGAATACTTTCCAGGTTTTTTGGGCTGGAATATTATTACTTTTCCGAAAAAATGTAACAAGGAGAATCTCATGCATAAGTTATTAGCTTTTGAACGATTTGCGGGGTGGGATATTTTAGGTATTGTCCTGGCCGCTTTTATAACTGCGGTAGGCATCCAATTGGTTATTGTGCCAGCCCATTTGCTAACCGGAGGATTGAGCGGACTTGCTATCATATTTCATTTCCTCAGTGACTACCCCATATGGCTATGGTATATTGTTTTAAATATCCCAGTTTTTATCGCTGGATATAAGCTGGCTAGCCGTCGTTTTACCATCTACAGTTTTATAGGCATGATGAGTCTATCTGCTTTTCTGGCTCTGTTAAGCCCGCTAAATATTCAGTTTGAGGTAAATGATCTTCTGCTTTCGGCTTTGCTGGGTGGAACCCTCAATGGGGTAGGAGTAGGTTTGGCCCTGGTCTACCGAGGTTCTACCGGAGGTTTGGATATTGTAGCCGGCATCTTTCATCGGCAATGGGGTATCAACTTTGGGACTACCATATTTGTTACCAATGTCTTGGTTCTGGCAGCCGCCCTGGTTACCAGCAATATTCAGCTAACCCTTTATTCGGCTATGACCATGTTCGTCAGTTCAAAAATGATCGATAGTCTTACTTCTGGGTTTATTGCCAAGAAAACCGTTTTTATCGTTTCCACCAAATCCAATGATATTGTCAACGCCATTTTACACCGAATGCATAGAGGCTGTACTCTATTAAGCGGCAAAGGGGCTTATACTGGTCAGACTGAGGATATCATAATGGTAACGACCGGGAAAACCCAAATCCCTCATCTGAAAGAACTTATCTTTAGTCTGGATCCCCAAGCCTTTATAACTATAACCGATACGGTTGAGGTATATGGCCGAGGCTTTAAGCCCTGGGATACCGAAGATGTATAAGTAAGGGTTAATCGCTTTACTCTACCTTTATCATTTTTTAAAACTGCTCCAGTACCGGCCTTATTATTAAAAGCGCTTCGCTGAAGGATAACAGGTGATATTTACTCCTGATGATTAGAGCTATAAAAAAAAGGGGCGATTCCCCTTTGAGGTAAGAGAATCGCCCTGATGGGGAATGATTAAGAGTTTTCGGAAGCGGTTGATCTATTTCGATTTTGGTTCCAGGATTAGCCGATAATCTTGCTGGCTCTCCTCGACCTGGCTGTCATAACCCTGATTTTGAGCCAGGCGCAGAACGTTTTCCTTGGATACCTGGCTCTCCAAGATTACCAAGATGGTCTGACCAGGGTTATTTTCCATGGCCTGTTTGGTTTTCACCACTGGGATGGGGCAGGAGAGACCTCTGACATCTACTTCTACTGACATTTACATACCTCCTTGTGATTATGATAATTCCAGTTTAAGGCTACGCTGAAATACCTGGGGGAGTCGTTCGCTTATTTCATTTATCTTAGTAGCCGGGGTAGTTGCTCCAATAGAACCGGCCAGACGGTTGGCCTTAGCACTGATCTCTAGAGCGTATGGGATATCCAGCCCTTTATGAATAAGAGCCGCAGCCATGCCGGTTATGGTGTCCCCAGTACCTCCAATACATTCCAATTCTGGGATATCGGGTCCATCAATGGAGCTCAATATACCATTTTTATCTGCAATATAATCCGATTCTCCTTTAACCAGCAAATACCTGGCGGCTCCCTGATTTTCATAAGCCAAAGCAATGAACTCAGGGACTGTTTTAATATCACAGGATTCAAACAGATGCTTATCTATATAGGCCGGGTGTATTGCTTCCTTATCGGCCAGGAAAGCTAGTTCTGACAAATCAGGGGTAAATACATCGAAGGCTGACGCCAAACCCACCGCCTTAGCGGCGTACATGGAAGCTGCATCGGCAATTAAAACCGGCGGAGAGTCCAGAAGTTTTACCTGCTCATAGAGCTGCTGCATCAACTCCAGATCCGGCATGCAGTAATGCAGCGCTAAAACCCGAGGCTTCAGCTGAACCAGGTGTTGGATTAAATATTGGTATATCAATCGACTGCCATGGCCCCGTCCTATATCACCAGCTACTACCGCCCGGGGTGTTTCCAAGTGAAAGTGATGGTTAACTGCCAGGGCTGCACTGATCATAGCAGTAGTCCCCTGGGTAGCTGGAATATGGTAATCCCCTATTCTTAAAAAAGCCCCTTCCTTCAGCACCCTTCCATCCAACAAGGGCAGAGTCTTTATCGGAACTATACCTGCAATTATTAGCATTAGATCTCTTCCCCTTTCCAGATTTCCAGAGCTCCTTCAACTGCCCGATCCAGCATCAAGGCACAAAGGGTATGGCCAAGCTCGCGAGGGCGAACAATTTGATCCAGCCTTTGGCCTAGCATCTCGATATGCAGGTAGGGTATATCCGGGCAGCCCCCGCCCGAAGTATTAACAATTAACCCACTTTCTTTCTCATAGGTGACTTTCATGTTGCCAGCCTTAACCATAATGTGCCGGGGATATTGGGTGACCTGTACAATATCCAGTAAAGGGGCAGTTCCTGCCCGGGGTACCACCTGCTGGTAAGGTATGCTTTGAAGTATCCTTTCGATAGCAGCCTGTTCTACCAGATTGAATTCCAAAGCGATATCACAACCCTTGCGCAAAGAAGGGGGAGGAGCTACTAGTCCACAGGCATAACCGGCCTTTTTAGTAAGTTTTTCGGCTTGGATAGCTTCCTCTACCGTATCGAACAATACCAGGCCTTGGTCCAGCTTATTTAAAGTATTTTTAATGATTCCAGTTTTTTCTTTCTTTTTAGGCCAGAACAATCTAAAGGCACCTCCTTAAAGAATGTTATAACCCTTTTAAGCCGCTTGATCACTCATGAAGTAGCCAATAAAACCAAGAATGATAAGACCTGCAATCACTGCCGTGGGGCCATATAGACCAGGTCCATTGGCGCTGGAGGCCAAGAGGAAATTATGGCTCACAGCAGCTCCTACCATAATGCCTAATATAGTAACTGCTGCATCAGTGTCTCCTTCTGCGGCCAGAACAGTCTGCCGCAAAGGGCATCCTCCCAAAAGGGTGCATCCCAATCCGCACAGGACCATACCCATGAAATTCCATAGGGCGTTAGTGTGAGCTATCGGCTGACCCTCAAAACCTACGTTAACAGCACCAGTCAACAGATTTACCAGCAGGGCTCCAATGAAAAAAGCCACAATGCCGCTGAACAAAAAGTGATCCTTGACCAGAGACAGATCCCGCCATCCGCCAACAAAACACATCCTGGTTTTTTGAGCCAAAAAGCCTATCAACAGTCCGGCCAGCAGAGAAATAATTAACGGAGCCCGCATAGATCCCGGACCAGTTTCGCTGTTGAATATAAACTGGGGTTGTATTAGGGCCAATACCAACAGAAAGACCATTATAAGCGGCATTAAATATCCGGATAGGGCATGGGTGGAATTGCTGCGGCCAAGATTAAATCCTCGCCTGAGGAAATATATGCCGATCAGAGCCCCCACTACAATTCCCGCAATACCATAAAGAGCATTAAGATCTCCCCCGGCCAACCTTAGTATTGCCCGGACCGGGCAGCCCAGAAACACCAGGGCGCCGATCATAACAAACATGCCCAGGATAAATCGAACCAAGGGGCTTGAGCCTCCCCGGGCCCGGAATTCCTTAAAAGAAAGGGCAGCAAGAAATGCTCCCAAGCACAGGCCCATTATTTCCGGGCGCAGGTATTGTACTACCTCGGCTCGGTGCAGTCCCAGGGCACCAGTAATGTCCCGGAAAAAGCAGGCCACGCAGACCCCCATATTACCGGGATTACCTAATTTGGTCATATAGGCCGCCAGGGCACCAAAAACTAATCCAGCCCCAATCATCA
>CAZPSR010000033.1:0-14373 GCA_964589135.1 uncultured Syntrophomonas sp. | reverse complement strand
TAGAGAATGTAGAAACCAGCGCAGAGCTGGTCGGAGCGAACGCGGTCCTCGCCAAATGTTTGATACCACCTGTGCCAGGTGCGGGCAGGAAACTCAGGTACCCTTTAAGCCTACTGGAGACAGGCCGGTATATTGCCTGCAGTGTTTCCAACAGATGAAAGAGGAAGAAGCTATTTAGCGTATAAGATATATTAACTTAAAGGTGCCGGGTATTAATAACTTAATACCCGGCACCTTTAATGTGCATACTACTTATAAGTATTGTGTTTTGTAGTAGAGAAAAGAGTGGTCCTGGTATAAAATATAAGTATAACATCGGGAAAGGAGTGGTCATATGAAACTCGACATCAGGGGAAAAAACATAGAAGTCACCGATGCACTAAAGGATTATACCACCAAGCGTCTTTCCAAGTTAGAAAAGTATTTCGATGATGTAAGAGAGGCTCAGGTTGCTCTTTCTGTAGACAGTGAGGGTCATAAGGTTGAGGTAACCATACCCCTTAACGGCTTGATTCTTAGGGGAGAAGAATCTACCGATAATATGTATGGTTCTATTGACCTGGTAGAAGAAAAACTGGAAAAACAGATCAATAAATACCGGACCAAAATGTATAGAAAGAACAGGGGAGCCGGATTTAGGAAAAACATGAAAGAGGAGATCGAAAAAGAGCTGAAAAGTCAAGGGGGACACGCTGTACCAGCCGATGCTTTCAATATTGTAAAAACCAAGAGATTCGCTCTTAAACCTATGGATGAAGAAGAAGCCATAATGCAAATGAACCTGTTAGGGCACAACTTTTTTGTATTTTTTAATGCCAAAACCGATGAGGTCAACGTGGTGTATAAAAGGAAGGACTGTAATTACGGTCTGATTGAACCTCATTTTGACTAAAGTTGAAGAGTAGTTCAAAAAAGTGCTAAGATAAAATTAATCTTTTGCTTGAGGAAAGGAGCCAATCGGTTCCTTCTTTTTTGATGAAAGGCAGATGAAAAATATGTTAAAAAATTTTCTTAAAAATATTTTGGATGATAACGAGAAGGAGGTAAAGCGTTATCGAAAACGAGTGGAGGCTATCAATGACCTGGAATCCAGATTCCAAAAGCTGCAGCCGGAAGAATTTCCTCGCCAAACTGAAGAATTCCGGCAAAGGCTAAACAATGGAGAGTCATTAGATGATATATTGCCGGAAGCCTTTGCTCTGGTTCGGGAGGCCTCCCGACGCACCCTGGGGATGAGGCACTTCGATGTACAGTTAATAGGTGGAATGGTGTTGCATGATGGACGTATCTCCGAGATGAAGACCGGGGAAGGCAAAACCCTTGTAGCCACTTTACCCGCCTATTTAAATGCTCTGGAAGGGAAAGGGGTTCATATTGTCACGGTTAATGATTATCTGGCCAGCCGAGACCGGGAGTGGATGCAGCCAGTCTATGAGTATTGTGGTTTGACAGTAGGCTTGATAGTCCATGGCATGACTGGGGCAGCTAAAAGAGAGGCTTATCTCTGTGATATTATCTATGGAACCAACAATGAGTATGGATTCGATTACCTGCGGGATAATATGGCAGTCAGCCAGGAAAACCGGGTACAGGGGGAACTGCACTATGCCATCATAGACGAAGTGGACTCCATATTAATTGACGAGGCCCGCACCCCTTTGATTATTTCCGGGGAAGGAGATAAACCTACCAGTCTTTACTATCAGATAGCCAAATTTATTCCTCGTTTGAAAAATGAGGAAGACTATATGGTAGACGAGAAAGCTCATGTTTCAACCTTAACTGAGGAAGGGGTAAAAAAGGTAGAAGAGTATTTTCATATTGATAACCTGTCTGAAAATATGGAGCTGGCTCATCATGTCAATCAGGGGCTAAAAGCCCATAGTCTGATGAAAAGGGATCGGGACTATGTGGTAAAAGATGATCAAGTAATAATAGTAGACGAATTTACGGGCCGCTTGATGTTTGGACGCCGCTATAGTGATGGCTTGCACCAGGCCATAGAAGCCAAAGAAGGGGTTAAGATCGAGAAAGAATCTCAAACCCTGGCTACCGTTACCTTCCAGAATTACTTTCGGATGTATAAAAAGTTAGCAGGTATGACTGGTACGGCAGAAACGGAAGAAGCCGAATTCAAAAAAATATACAACATGGATGTGGTAGTAATACCCACTCACCAACCCATGGTCAGGGAAGACCAGCCAGATATCATATATCGAAGCGAAATGGGCAAATTCAAGGCAGTGGTAGAGGATATAGTGGAACGCCATAAACTGGGGCAGCCGGTACTGGTGGGAACCATATCCATAGAAAAATCAGAACTGCTGAGTTCCCTGCTGACCAAGCGAAGGGTAGCGCATCAGGTCTTGAATGCCAAATACCATGAGAAGGAAGCCCAGATTATTGCCCAGGCCGGGCAGAGAGGGATGGTTACCATAGCCACCAACATGGCTGGACGCGGTACCGATATAGTCTTGGGCGAAGGAGTAAAAGAACTAGGTGGACTGTATGTCTTAGGAACTGAAAGGCACGAATCCCGCCGGATAGATAATCAGCTGCGGGGCCGCTCGGGCCGGCAGGGGGACAGAGGAGAATCCAGGTTTTATGTATCCTTGGAAGATGATTTAATGCGGCTGTTTGGGGCGGCTACCATAGAGGGAGTTATGGATCGCCTGGGTATGGATGACGATATGCCCATTGAAAACAATATCGTCAGCCGGGGGATTGAAAACGCTCAGAAGAAAGTAGAAAGCCGCAACTTCAGTATTCGTAAAAACGTATTGGAATATGATGATGTTATTAACCAGCAACGTGAGGTTATTTACGGAGAACGTCATAAAGTACTATTGGGAGAGGACCTGCAGGAAACGGTTAAAGGCATGATCGATGATGTGGTAGATGGGCTAGTGGATAGCTTTGCGGGGGAAGCCAAGTTTTCGGATGAATGGGACCTTAGCGGTATGATGACCTATATAGAGCAAGCCTTAATACCCGTACCAGACTTTAGCCGTGAGGATCTCATGGGCTTGACCGCAGCAGAGGCTAAGGGATTTTTAGCTGAACGTACTCATGGCCTGTACCAGTCCCGGGAACAGGAGATGGGAGCAGAGGTAATGAGGCAGTTGGAAAAGGCCTTGTTATTAAGGATAATTGACCAGAAGTGGATGGATCACATTGATGCCATGGATCAGCTCCGGAATGGGATCTCCCTAAGAGCCTATGGACAAAAGGATCCTTTGATAGAGTATAAATTTGAGGCTTATGAGGCCTTCCAATCCATGGTTTATAGTATCAAAGAGGACGTAGTACGCTATATATTAAGGCTTAAGGTGGTTCAGAATCCAGAAGAGAGGAAGATAAGCACCAGCCATAGTGAAGAAAAGGTGAAGAAGCCGGTACGCCGGGATAAAAAGATCGGACGTAATCAGCCTTGCCCCTGTGGCAGCGGGAAAAAATACAAGCATTGCTGCGGACAAGGGGCTTAAGATACAGGTAATTCCGGATTAGGTCGGGGCTCCTATTCACCAACCCTGGTCCCAGCTGCTTCGGCTGCAGATAGCATTTGACAAATATAGCAAAGCGATGCTAACTTAATACAGTGGAAAGATAGGATGACAGTCGGGGGAAGGTTCTTATTGTCATAAAATTATATTCATCCCTGTCCAAGACGATAAAGTGGTGATCTAGGAAGAACCTCTAACCGGGATAGAGTAAAATAATAAGCTGGTCCTGTAGGTAGAATTCAAGCCGAGATAGAGTGAATATCGGCAAAAGATTGGCTGCTGGGACCAGATAAATGCCATATTGAAATATTATATAGAATAAGCAGATAGGAGGAGATGGTTTTGATAGAAGATCCCCGGGGAATTTGTGCTTACATGATGGGCCGTCTGCATGAAATGAGGGCTTCTCTTTGACCTGGAAGGTAAGCAGAAACAGATTGAGCTATTACAGGGAAAAACCCTAAAACCAGGTTTCTGGGATGATAAGCAGGAGGCCCAGGCCATACTAAAGGAAATAAGCGAACTACAGGATATCGTGAAAAAGCACCAGGATATCTGTAGTAGTATCGAATACATTCAGGATATGTTGGAAATCGCCGTAGCAGAAAATGAACAGGAATTGATTAAAGAGACTATTAATGAACTGGAACGGGCACAGGAGAGATTTAGGGAATTTGAACTCCTGTTTTTGTTTTCCGGCGAACATGACCGAAATCATGCTATTGTATCCCTGCATGCTGGAGCAGGTGGCACCGAGGCCCAGGATTGGGTGGAAATGCTGTTGCGGATGTATACTCGTTGGGCCGATAGTTCCGGCTATCAGGTTCGGATTATGGATTTATTGGCGGGAGATGAAGCCGGGGTCAAAAGTGTCACTTTTTTAGTGACTGGCCATTATGCCTATGGCAAATTAAAATGTGAACAGGGAGTACACCGTTTAATCAGGGTATCCCCCTTTGATTCATCCGGTCGCCGCCACACTTCCTTTGCCTCCCTGGCGGTTATGCCGGATATTGATGAAGAGGTGGAAGTAGAAATTAATCAGGACGATTTACGTATAGATACTTACCGCTCCGGTGGAGCTGGGGGGCAACATGTCAATAAAACTGATTCTGCGGTACGCATTACCCATTTGCCCACTGGTATAGTGGTGCAGTGTCAGAATGAAAGGTCTCAGCTTTCCAACCGAATGGCGGCCATGAAGATTTTAACCGCCCGTTTGTATGAAATGAAACAGAAGGAAATGGAGAATAATCGGGAGGGTTTGAAAGGGGAACATAAAGAGATAGCCTGGGGCAGTCAGATCAGGACTTACACCCTGAATCCCTTTAATCTGATCAAAGATCATCGTACCGGAGTGGAAACCGGTAATGTACAGTCGGTCTTGGATGGAGATTTGGATGAATTCATCTATGCTTGCCTGAAGGTTAAAGACAAGGAGTAAAAGGAGGACAAAGTGAAAGAGATAAATGATCAAAAAGTATTAGAGGTGGAAGAAAAGGCTCTGGCCATCAGGAGGCATATTGTGACTATGCTCTGGGCGGCTGGTTCGGGTCATACCGGGGGCTCCTTAAGTGCCGCAGATATAGTGGCTTGCCTTTATTTTTGGGAAATGAACCTGGATCCGGCTAACCCCGATTGGGCTGAGCGGGATCGCTTTGTATTGAGCAAAGGCCATGCGGGACCAGTTCTATACGCGGCTCTGGCTGAACGGGGATTTTTCCCCACCGAGCAATTGATGACCCTAAGAAAACTAGGCAGTCCTCTGCAAGGCCATCCGGATAAGCGGAAACTGCCTGGAGTGGAGGCTTCCACCGGTTCGCTGGGGCAGGGAATCTCTTGGGCGGTGGGAATGGCCCTGGCCGGCAAAATTGATAAAAAATCCTATCGGGTTTACGCCATGGTAGGAGATGGGGAACTGGAAGAGGGAATGGTGTGGGAAGCCAGTATGGCTGCTGCTCACTATAAGCTGGACAATCTTGTGCTTTTTGTAGATAATAATGGTCTGCAAATAGATGGACGAATAAGCGAGGTTCTGTCCCCGGAACCCATAAGCGACAAGTTCCGAGCCTTTGGCTGGCAGGTAATAGAAATAGATGGGCACCATATTCCCAGTATTATGAAAGCACTCCATCAAGATACACAGATTAAGGGACAGCAGGTGGTTCTAGTAGCTGCTACGACTGCAGCCAAAGGATGCTCTTTTACGGAAGATAGAGTGGAATGGCACGGAACTGCTCCCAACCGGGAGGAAATGGAAAAAGCACTGGCCGAGCTGGTTTAACCTTTAACCCGGCTAGACTTGGAATAGGAGGAATTGGCCCTTGAAAAAGCAGGCAACTCGAGAAGCATATGGAAAGGCCCTTCTGGAACTGGGAAAGCAGCATCAGGACATTGTAGTATTGGATGCTGACTTATCAAAATCCACTAAAACAGCAGAATTTGCTCGGGTATTTCCAGACAGATTTATTAATGCCGGTATTGCCGAGCAGAACTTGATGGGTATGTCCGCTGGTCTGGCCACTGCGGGCAAAACGGTATTTGCCAGTACCTTTGCCGTATTCGCAACTGGGCGGGCTTTTGAGCAGATAAGAAACTCTATTGCTTATGCTGACCTGAATGTAAAAATTTGTGCTACCCATGCTGGAATTACCGTAGGTGAGGACGGTGCATCGCATCAGTCGGTGGAGGATATAGCCTTAATGCGCAGTATTCCTGGTATGCGGGTAGTAGTGCCCGCTGACGGACCCAGTACCGGCCAATTGTTGGAACAATTGTACCATTGCCCAGGCCCGGCTTATCTGCGCTTAGGCCGGATGGCGGTGGACCAGGTTTATAATGAAGATCATAAACTGCAGCTGGGACGGGGAGTAAAACTTAAAACTGGGACTGAGGCTACCATAATTGCCTGTGGGATTATGGTTGATAAAGCATTACAGGCCTGGGAATTGCTGAAGCAGGAAGGCATCTCAGTTGCCCTGGTCGATATGCATACAATCAAACCCTTAGACCAGGAATTGGTGATCAAACAGGCTCAGGAGACCGGCCTTATCCTGACGGTAGAGGAACATAGCATTATTGGCGGTCTGGGCAGCGCAGTGTGCGAAGTGCTCAGTGAATATTGTCCAGTACCAGTATTGCGTATGGGCATAAGAGATGAGTTTGGCCAATCGGGCAGTCCTGACGAGCTATTACAACATTATGGCTTAGGGGTTGAGGATATAGTACAGAAAGTCCGGTATTTACTAGAAATTAAATAAAAATAAAAGGATTTTATATATTTTTGTAGAACCACCTTTTGAGGTGGTTTTTTTATTTTTTGGAGGTTTACTCATGCTGGTTCAAATTTATAACGTCTCCAAAATCTATCCCAATGGAGTAAAGGCGTTAGAGGATATTTCATTAAAGATAGAGGGAGGGGAATTTCTATTCCTGATGGGTCCCAGTGGGGCCGGCAAATCTACCTTGATAAAAATGCTTTATCGGGAAGAAACTCCCAACCGGGGTCAAATTTACGTAGCTTCCCGCAGTCTGATGCGGATGAAAAAAAAGGATATACCAATACTGCGCCGCAGCATCGGAGTGGTATTTCAGGATTTTAAGCTATTAGAGAACAAGACTATATATGAAAACGTGGCTTTTGCCATGGAAGTCATTGGGTCTCAGCCCCGGGATAAAAAACGCCGGGTATTGGAGGTAATAAAGCTGGTTGGGCTACAGGGCAAGGAAACTTCTTTTCCCCGCCAACTTTCCGGAGGGGAGCAACAGCGGGTGGGAATTGCCCGGGCTTTGGCTAATCGCCCCCTGTTGCTGATTGCGGATGAACCTACTGGCAATCTGGATATGCATACGGCCCAGGAAATCATGGAGTTGCTATTGGACATTAATCGCAAAGGCACCACGGTAATTATGGCTACTCATGCCCTGGAATTGGTTAAAGCAGCGCATAAGCGGGTTATCACCCTGGATCGGGGTAGAATCGCTTCAGACTTAGCTCCGGGAGACTTGAGATTATGCCATTAAGAAATGTAGCTTATTTTTTCCGGGAAGCCTCTAAATCTATAGCCCGTAATCATTTGCTAAGCATTGCTACTGTAAGTACCATTGCCATTTGCATTTTAATATTGGGGATGTCAGTTTTATTAACCATGAACACCAGCACTTTCCTGGCTAGTCTGGAATCAGATGTGGAAATCATGGCCTATCTGGAGCAGGAACTGGATGAAGAAGTGATCCAAGGGATTAAGGACCAAATGGAAGCTTTGCCCGGCATAGATAAGGTTACTTTTATATCCCGGGAACAGGCTCTGCAGGGTATGCAAGAAACCCTGGGCCGCCAGAACTATGACTTGGAAAATACCCTGGGTAGGAATCCCCTGCCCCATTCCTTTGCCCTTAAAGCTCTGGATCCTCATGATGTGCCTCAACTGGCAGTTAAAATTGAGGAAATCCAGGGGGTTTATAAGGTCAACTATGGCAAAGGAGTAGTGGAACAGCTTTTCTCTACCGCCCACTGGGTAAGGGTGGTTTGTGTAATATTTATTATCTTGTTGGCCTTAGGGGCCATTTTCCTCATCGCTACCACTATTCGACTGGCTATATTCGCCCGCCGAAAAGAAATCTATTTGATGAAACTGATTGGATCAACTGATTGGTTTATCAGGTGGCCCTTCTTTATTGAAGGAGTTGGCTTGGGGGCTCTGGGCTCTCTGGTGTCCATAATAATATTGGCCATTGCCTATGGATCCTTGTTGAAACAAGTAGATACTGTTTTATTTATGCCACTTATCAGTGGATTCGATGTTTTGATTCATTTATATTTGGCTTTGTTTGGAGCGGGAGTCTTACTGGGGATTATTGGTACAGCTATCTCCATTAACCGCTTCCTGGACGTATAAGAGAAGTTATGTCAACCCACCATCAATTAGCTAAGGAGTGATATTGTGCAAGCTGGAAATCGCCTACTGGCTTTAATGCTTAGTATCTTATTTATCTCAACTGCTATCTTACCGGTATTTGCAAATGAGATTGATGAAGCCCAAGAAAAGTTACAGGATGTGAGCCGGCAGATTGAAGTTCAGCAAAAGCAGCTCAATCAGATCCAACGGCAGGAAAAATCCATTTTGGAGCAGGTGCAAAGCCTGGAAATGAGTATGGCGGATAATGAGAAAGAGATTGAAAGGCTGGCCAGCCGCATTAGTCGGGTGGAGAAGGATATCAGCCAGACTGAGGAAGAAATTGCCCAAAGGGAAGAAGAATTGCAGCTGCAAAGTGATTACCTGTGTGAACGCTTGCTTTATATGTATGAAGACGGCATGGATGTATCCTACCTGGAAGTATTATTTTCAGCTACCGATATCAAGGATTTTCTAACCCGCTATGATTTGCTGCAGTATGTAGTGGAACAGGATATGAATCTAATTGATTCCATAAATAAAGCCAAAAGGGCTTTAGATATCAAGAAAAGCGAACTGGAGAGCCAGAAAAAAGAACTGCTCAATATGCGAGAAGTTCAGGAAGCTCAGCGAAAACAGCTGGCAGAACAAAGGGAAGAGAAACAGGATATATTAGCTAACGTAAGGGTGGAAAAAGGCCAATATAAAAAGGCTCTGGATGAATTGGAGCGGACTTCCCGGGAACTGGAAGAGCTGATTCGCAGATCCCAGTCCGGTGAACAGCTGGGGACTGGTATCTATACATGGCCGACACCGGGTCATACCAACGTAACTTCACCCTACGGTATGCGCTATCATCCCATATTAAAAACCAACAAGCTGCATACCGGAGTGGATTTTGGAGCCCCCATGGGAGCAAAAATTGTAGCCGCCGATTCCGGAAAAGTAATGTTTGTTGGATGGCAGGGGGGATATGGCCAGACCATCATTATTGACCACGGTGCGGGAAAATCCACCTTGTATGCCCATCAGTCCAAGTTCGCGGTTAGTAGCGGGCAGTCGGTGGCCAAAGGGGAGACAATAGGTTATGTGGGTAGTACCGGATGGAGTACCGGACCTCACTTGCATTTTGAGGTCAGGATAAATGGTAATCCCACCAATCCCATGAGCTACCTGAAGTAGTACTCTCTCCGGCCGGAGCCAAAGCAGGAGAGGCTTGGGGGCGAAAGAAAAGATACCTCATCATAACCAGGATGAATTTTCCTGGTTATAATTTTGTATTAATGAGGGCTTGGGGGGCGATAACCCCGACATTGTATTTACAATTAAAGCGGAGTAACATAAAATCTAAGTTTTAATAATAAAATACTAGTGGTGGTGAAGATTTGAAAAAGAGAAATGGATTTTTAAATGGACTGATTATATTGTTTAGCTCCCTGGGTGTCTTATGCACCCTGGGGCTAATCCTATTACTGCTGGTCAATCCTCTGGGATTGGGGACCTTGCTCAGTGTGGTAGGGTTGATTAATTCTCAGTCCCTGTACCAGATATCCCCCCAACAGATGTGGGAGGGTGCTACTGCCGGGGTAGTGGAAGCACTGGAGGATCCCTATTCCAGTTATCTGGACTCCCAAAGCTGGCAGGAATTGAAAATCAGATTGGAAGCCAAGTTCGGTGGGATAGGGGTTTATGTATTTCAGGATCATGAGGGCAGGATCAAATTGTATTCCCCCATAAAAGGGACTCCCGCCTATGAAGGGGGGATTCAGCATGGTGATATTCTGACCAAGATCAATGGAAAGAGCACCACCAATATGAACCAGGATGATGCGGTAACTCTAATGCGAGGAGATCCCGGAACCCGGGTAGATTTAAGTGTTTACCGGGAATCAGAAAATAAGGAGTATGAATTCCAGATAGTAAGGGAAATTATAAATGTGCCCTCAGTAGAAGAAGAGGTATTAGACGCCCAGCAGGGCCTGGCTTATATAAGGCTCAGCCAATTTCACGCCCAATCCAGCCTGGAAATGTCCGATAGCCTGAATCGCCTGCTGCAAGATGAAGGGATAAGGGGGTTGGTGCTGGATTTGCGCAATAACGGTGGAGGCGAATTTGAGGCCGCCATTGACATAGCCAGTATCTTCCTGAGGGAAGGGGAGGAGGTAGTCAGCTCGGCCGATGCCCGGGGACAGCGCAAGGTGTATCGAGCCACCGCAGGCCAGACCGATATTCCTCTGGTGGTACTAGTGAACCAGGATAGTGCCAGTGCTTCCGAGATTCTGGCGGCCGCCCTGCAGGATAATGGCCGAGCGGTGTTGGTAGGAACCACCACCTATGGAAAAGGATTGGTGCAAACGGTGTTTCCCTTAAGGGATGGAGGGGCTCTGAAACTAACCACCCAGAAGTATTATACCCCTAGTGGAACAGACATTAACGAGATTGGGGTGGTTCCTGATTATCTAGTAGCGGAGGATTCCGGTGGCCAAGATCTACAACTGGATAAGGCCCTTGAATTGCTCAGAGAAAAGCTATAAATCAAACCAGTCGGGGTGCTTCAGGCAGCCAACGGAGGGTTGATTATGGAAATATTCTTATGGATGGGGCGAGTGATTAGGGAAACAATTACCTCGCCCTTTTTCCTGGCCCTATATCTCTTGCTCTTTACCCTGGTTTGCTGGCAGTATAAAAGGCTGGAAAGTATCAGTGCCAAGCTTATCCAGAGTAGTTATGGACTCTTTTGGCCTTCAGCCATTTGGTCTTCCCTTTTTGGTCTTTTAGGTGGTTTAATTGGCAGTGTCTTATTGATTCTTTTAGGAATAAATTTGGCTGGGGTGGGATTAGCTTATCTATGGGCCTTAGCCTTGCTTTTCATGCTAGTTAATCCACGTTTCCTGTGCTTTGCCTATGCAGCAGGAGTTTTGTCCCTGGTCAGTCTCCTGTTTTCTTTTCCCCATATTAGCATACCGCATCTCCTGGCTCTGGTAGCTATTCTGCATATGGTTGAGAGCTTTTTGATTTTAATTAATGGTCATAGCTATCCCATTCCCTTATACATCAAGAAGCAAGGACAGATAGTGGGTGGATTTAATCTGCAAAAATTCTGGCCCCTACCCCTTTTAGCCCTGGTAGGCATTTCTGGTATCCCTCCGGGGCCAGACCTGGCTATGCCAGGTTGGTGGCCTTTATTACAAGATTATTCAGGGATGGGTGAACAGGGTTTTACCCTCTTGCCGGTTTTGGCCATGTTGGGATATGGTGAAATAACCACTACCAGTCCTCCATCCCAACGAGTAAAAAAGTCCTCCTGGAATCTATTTATCTATAGCCTGATTCTGCTGACCTTGGCCTGCCTGTGCTGCCGCTGGCCAGCTTCGACCATTATGGCAGCCCTATTTGCTCCTCTGGGCCATGAATTAGTGATTTGGTTGGGCATGCGGGAAGAAAGCAGTCGCCGCCCCTTATACACCCCAAGCCCGGAAGGTGTCCGGATTTTGCAGGTAAAGCCAGGCAGTGCAGCCCAGCAGGCTGGCCTGAGGGAAAGAGATATAATTATTGGAGTGAATGGCTTTAAGGTAGACCACTATGCAGTAGTGAGTGAATTGCTAAAAACTAGCCCTAGGCCTCAGGTGGAGATTAAACGGGCTGGTCAGCTAATCCCCCTCAGGCTTTCCTCGGGAGATGATCCGGGGATAATTCAAGTTCCCGAAGACCCCGTAGCTCGCTATCTGATTATGGATGAAGACCGGATATTCAGCCTGGTCCGTAAAATCTGGCGGAAATTGCCCTTAAGGCAATTTAAAAGGCCTGGCCTCTGATCTTCCCCATTCACATTTGTTGGGTGTCTGGAATATATTAATTATGAATACCCTAAGTTGAATTAGGGTCAGACATGGAGGGTTTTATTTTGAGTGGAAAGGGAAAAATTAGGTATGTCTTTACCAGCAGCCATACCAACCAGGGTTTCTATACCTTTATTCCCACTCTCTTGGGGGGAATAAAAAAAGTATATGTGCTAAAGGGTGCTCCAGGGGCGGGCAAGTCTACCCTGATAAGAAGCCTGGGCCAGGAGCTGTGCCAAAGAGGCTATGAAGTGGATTTCTGGCTGTCGGCGGAGGATGCAATGAACCCGGAAGGTTTATACATTAGCCAGCTGAAGAGCGCAGTAGTCAATGGCAATCTATCCGTGGCGATAGAACCCAAGTACCCAGGCCTTAGCGGCTCTATTGTTAACCTATCGGAATATTTGGATGAAGTTGCTATTAAGGAACATGGTCCTAAGATCATAGAGTTGGTGGAGGAGCTGGAAAAGCGAAGTTTACAAGCGGGGATAATCCTGCAGGAGGCCTCCACCTTAAGAGAAGGAATAGGCTCAGAGAGTTGTGGCCGGATTGATAAAAAAAAGCTGAATAACTTAATTGAAAGATTGGAAGAGGAGATACTGCAAACTACGCCAGGGACCAGGCACTATTTTGCCACTTCCTTTACCTCAGAGGGCATGATAAATTACCTGGAAGAGATCAGCAGTGGCTGTAAGGTAAGATATTTGTTAAAAGGGGGGGCCGGAGCAGGCAAAGTAATAAATGAGATGGCCATAAGGGCAAAAGGGAGGGGCCATTCCCTGGAATATTATCATTGTGGCATAAGTCCAGATCAGCTCATTATGCTTATTATCAGTAATTTGCAGGTGGCCATTATTGACGCAGCTGATTTGGAACTCCTCCTTCGTCCCGGAGATAGAGTGATAGATTTGGGTCAATGCCGGGATGAGGGAAATGAGCTAAAGGGGGGTCTGGAGTATAGTGCTGGACAGAGGCAATATGAAGGCCTTTTGCTGCAAGCTCAGGCCGAGCTGGAGGCAGCCCAGAAAGCCCGCAGAAACCTGAAGCGCTTGTACTCGGGGGCTATGGATTTCGAATTATGGGAAGAAAAGCGAAAGGAGTTATTTCAGGCTCTTATGGAATTAGCCGAGAGCACAAGCTAAATTAGCCTGGAAATACCAAGTGGGACAAGGAACCTGTCCCTGCGACCCATGTCCCCTGTCCCAGTTTTCGTCTAGGAATTGGCTTCATAATATGTTAATTTATAGTATTGGGCTTTTCCCAATACTTTTGTTATTATTTATGAGAAAAGAGATAGAAGGCTATTAGATGGGGAAGCAAAATATTATGAAAGATTTTAAATTATATTCATCATATACCGCTACCGGCGACCAACCCCAGGCCATAAAAAGATTGGTCAGGGGAATACAGGAAGGCCACCGGGAACAGGTATTGCTTGGAGTAACCGGTTCGGGCAAAACCTTTACTATGGCCAGGGTTATTGAAGAATTGCAGCGTCCGGCCCTGGTCATGGCTCCCAACAAGACCCTGGCCGGCCAGCTTTATTCTGAATTCAAACAGTACTTTCCTGATAATGCAGTGGAGTATTTTATCAGTTATTATGATTATTACCAGCCTGAGGCTTATGTGCCTTCAACCGATACTTATATTGAAAAGGACTCTTCGATTAATGATGAAATAGACAAGCTCAGGCATTCGGCCACTGCCGCTTTGCTGGAACGCCGAGATGTTATTATAGTAGCCAGTGTTTCCTGCATATATGGCTTAGGAGCTCCTAAGGATTATTACCAGCTGGCCGTTTCCTTGCGCCCAGGGATGGAGTTGGCCCGGGATGAACTATTGCGTAACTTGGTGCATATCCAATACGAACGCAATGAAGTAGCATTTTTTCGGGGTACTTTTAGGGTGCGGGGAGATGTGGTGGAGATATTCCCGGCTTCCAGTGGTGAGCGGGCCATCAGAGTAGAGTTTTTCGGAGACGAAATCGAGCGCATGATAGAATTCAATCCCTTGACAGGTGAAATTTATGGAAAACGGGTCCACGTAATGGTCTTTCCGGCTTCCCATTTTGTCACTACCCGGGAAAACATGCTAGAGGCCGCCCAGGAAATAGAGCTGGAACTGGAGCAACAGATT
>CAZPSR010000032.1:0-14615 GCA_964589135.1 uncultured Syntrophomonas sp. | reverse complement strand
TCCTGTTTGAACTGGATAAAGCCGATCAGGTCATTGTGTTTAGACTTTTGCCCCGAAATATTTCCTCAGAGGTTTTCACTTATCTTAAAAAGGAACAACGCAATGCACTCCTGGCAGCCCTGAGTGATGAGGAGACCCGTAGCCTGTTGCACAATATGGAGCCCGATGACCGGGCCTATTTATTCGAGGAATTGCCGGGAAGGGTAACCCAGAAACTCTTAAATCTCCTGAGCCCTCAGGAATTGGAGAAAACTCGGGAGTTAATGGGATATCCGGAGGAGAGCATTGGCCGTATCATGACCCCCAATTATGTGGCAGTAAGACCAAGCTGGACTATCAGACAGGGTTTAGAGCAGGTAAGGACCAAAGGCAAAGAGGACAGCGAGACCCTGAATGTTCTTTATGTTACGGATTCGAATTGGAAGTTGCTGGACTCCCTGGAATTGCAGCGCTTTATATTTAATCCACCGGAAACCACCATTGAAGAGATTATGGATAATACCTTTGTCAGCTTGTCGGCTTTTGAAGACCGGGAAGAAGCAGTCCATACTATGGCGAAATACGATATGTCGGCTCTGCCGGTAGTAGATTCAGAGGGAGTACTGCTGGGAGTAGTGACCTTTGACGATGTCATGGACGTGGCTGAAGAAGAAGCTACTGAAGACTTTCACAAAGGGGCGGCAGTAACCCCTTTAAAAAATAGTTATTACGAAACCGGGGTCAAAGAGCTGTATAAAAAGAGGATTGGCTGGCTCCTTGCCCTGGTCTTTGTCAATCTGGCTTCTTTGGAGATCTTAGCGGCTTATCAGGAAGTATTGGCTTCCACTATAGCCTTAACCTTTTTCATTCCCCTGCTCATAGGCAGCGGAGGTAATGCGGGAGCTCAATCAGCAACTTTGATGGTGCGCGCCTTGGGGACCGGAGATATAGAACCCAATCAGTGGCTTATGACCTTGTTAAAGGAAATGAGCGTAGGAGCTGGGTTAGGTCTTACCATGGGTATTGCTGCTGCTGCCCTGGGTATTATACGGGGTGGTATGGAAATAGCTATTATAGTATGTATATCTATGGTTACCATAATAATGGTAGCAAATATTATTGGAGTAATGATGCCGTTTATTTTGACCAGATTGAACCTGGACCCAGCCGTAGCCAGTAATCCTTTGATTACTTCCATCACCGATGCTACTGGTTTATCTATTTATCTGGCTATTTCCACCTGGATACTGCATTTATTTCATTAGCAGCAGGCCCCAGAACAGTCCCCACGCCTTTTGAGACAATCCTGGTTCTAAGCTCGGGAAACGTGGTAAAATTGGATATAGGTATGAACAAAAAGGGGGATGCCCATGCTTATCGGTATAGATATAATTGATATTGATAGGGTAAGGAAAAGTGTTGAAAGGACCCCCCGTTTTTTGCATAGGTTTTTTACTCCTCAGGAAGTCGACTATTGTATGAAAAAAACTAATCCTTATCCATCCCTGGCTGTAAGATTTGCTGCCAAGGAAGCGGTTCGCAAACTGGATCCCGTTTTTTCGTCAGGGATTAAATATCATGAGGTGGAAATAGTAATCAAGCAGGATGGGCGGCCACAATTGTGTTTGCATGGAAGAGCAGAGGAAAAGGGCAGACAGGCAGGAATAAAGGGTCTGGCCGTTAGCCTCTCCCATGCCCAGGGACAAGCGGTGGCTGCTGTGATTGCATCAAAGGGGTGATAGTGTTGAAGTTGTTGAATTCCCGGGAGATGAGAGAAATTGATTATCAGGCCATTAATGATTTTGGTATTCCCAGCATAGTTTTAATGGAAAATGCCGGCCTAAGGACGGTAGAGCTTATTAAAGAACTGTTATCAGATCGGGCCGGGAAAAGGGTTATTGTGCTAGCCGGCAAAGGTAATAATGGCGGGGATGGATTGGTTATTGCCCGCCACCTGATTAACGCGGGATTGAATGTAGATACTTTTTTGCTGGCTTTTCCGGAAGAGATTACTGCTGACTCTTTTATTAATTATAAAATCTTGGATAGAATTAGTACCAAGATATATTACTTATTGGGGGAAGAAAACCTGGAAGATTTGATGCGCTCCCTATTATCAGCCGATTTAGTGGTAGACGCTATTTATGGTAATGGATTTCACGGCAGTATGAACGATTTTGAGGCCCGAGTAGCCCAGATGGTCAACTACAGCAATCTGCCGGTAGTCGCAGTAGATGTACCCTCAGGGGTTGAGGCAGATACTGGAAAAGTATATGGAGAAGCGATAAGGGCTACTTGTACGGTAACCTTTGCTTTACCCAAACTAGGACTCATTTTGGAACCGGGGCGGGATTATACAGGTATATTAAAGGTAGTGGATATCTCTATCCCAGAAATGCTGCTAAAAGACCATAGGCTAAAGAAGAACTTGATTGATGAAGAGATGATCAAGCCCTTAATTAAACCAAGGCCAGCTGAATCCCATAAGGGATCTTACGGTCATGTCCTGGTTATCGGTGGTTCCCCCGGCTTGACCGGGGCGGTTATTATGACTGCCTATGCTGCACTCAGGATGGGGTCCGGCCTGGTAACCGCCGCTTTGCCCGAATCATTGATGCCTATTGTTGATTCTCACCTGCTGGAAGTTATGACAGCTCCTTTGATGGAAAACCAACAAGGATGTATATCCGTGGAAGCTCTGCCGGCTATTGGAAATCTTTTGGGTGCGGCTTCGGTGGGGGTGATTGGTCCGGGTATGGCAGGGTATCCGGAAGGAAATGCAGTAATACGTTTTATTCTGGAACATTCGGGTATTCCCCTGGTTATAGATGCGGATGGGCTAAATGCCCTTAAAGGCGATACTGAAATCTTGAAAAACCGGCAGGTTCCCATAGTGTTGACCCCGCATCCGGGAGAGATGGCGCGTCTAACCGGCAAGAGCATTGAGGAGATACAATCAAATAGGCTGGATATAGCTGCTCAGTATGCTAGTGAATGGGGAGTAACTCTGGTATTGAAAGGCAATAAAACTGTAATAGCCGACCCGGCTGGGAATATATATATTAATATAACCGGCAACCCGGGTATGGCAACTGCTGGCAGCGGGGATGTACTATGCGGGATGATTACAGGCCTGATGGCCCAGGGATTGAAGCCCCATGAGGCTGCCCTGGCCGGAGTTTATTTGCATGGTCTAGCTGGCGATCTGGGCAAAAAAAAGAAAGGCGAACGGGGATTAATAGCCGGGGATTTAATAGAGGCGATTCCGGATATCATCTCCAGTTTTGAGTAATAATAGGATTTGGAAAGATTCCATAAAGGTTGGTGAAATAATGAATATGCATGCGAGAGATATTATGACCCGAGAGGTACTGGTGGTGAAAGCGGAAGACAAGGTGGAAAAAGCAGCCCGAATTCTGCTGGATAATAAGATTAGCGGTATACCGGTGGTGGATGCCGAAGACAGAGTAATAGGCATAATCAGTGAGAAAGACCTGATTATTAAGGCTGGAGAATTAAAGGTGCCTTTTTACATAACCCTATTTGACAGCATTATATTTTTGGAAAACACTATGCGCTTTAACAATAATCTGAAGAAGTATACTGCTTCCAAGGTTAAGGATGCTATGACCCCTAAAGTAATAACGGTTGATGAGGATGAGCCGGTCAGCCATATTGTTAAGCTAATGCAGGATAAAAGAATAAACCGGGTACCGGTCCTGCGGCACGGCAAACTGGTGGGGATTATTACCCGTAATGATATTTTAAAAGCTATGGTAAGGAATAATGGATAATAAGAGGCCAACCTGGGCAGAAATAAATTTAGCAGCAATTAGGAATAACCTTAATTGTATCAAAAGGGCCCTTAGTCCCCACAGCCGAATTATGGCAGTAGTGAAAGCAAATGCCTATGGTCATGGGATGAAGGAAATCAGCCAAACCTGCGTGGAGGAAGGGGCAGATTTCCTGGCTGTAGCTACTATGGATGAAGCCATGCAATTAATAGACTACGGGATAAAGGCAAGCATTATAGTTTTAGGTTATATACCTAAACATTTGGCCCAGTTGGTGGTTAACCATGGAATAAGGTCGGCGGTTTATGATCTTGATTTTGCCCGCTCCCTATCAGCAGCGGCCGAGGCTCTGGGCAAGCCCGCCCATATACACCTTAAGATTGATACCGGTATGGGTAGAATAGGCTTTGCTCCAGTGGAAGAGTCTATAGCAACAATAGTCCGGGATATTGCTGCCTTGCCGGGGATAGACCTGGAAGGCATTTTTACTCACTTTGCTGAAGCGGACAGTGAAAATGACCAGTTTAGCATGATGCAGTATGGAGCTTTCCAGGATTTTAACCAGGAGCTGGCAGCTCGGGGAGTTGAGATCCCCATCAAACATTGCGCAAATAGCGCTGCTATCTTCAGATATCCCCAGACTCATCTGGATATGGTAAGAGCGGGGATAGTCTTGTATGGTTTATACCCTTCCCCATTTATAAAAAAGAGCATGAGCTTAGGGATTATACCAGCTATGAGCTTAAAGAGCCGGGTAAGCATGGTGAAGAAACTGGGCTCAGGTCATGGGGTGAGTTATGGACGTACCCATATTTGCAACCGGGATACCTGGGTAGCAACTATCCCTATTGGTTATGCTGATGGGTACAGCAGGGCTTTTTCCAATCGGGCCTGGACCATGATCAAGGGGCATAAAGCCTATTCTCTGGGTGTTGTATGTATGGATCAGTGTATGTTCGATATTAGTGGGAGAGAAGATATTGCCGAAGGAGATGAAGCTGTTCTTTTTGGAACCCAAGTAGATGGTATAACTGCAGACGATCTGGCCTTAATTGCCAATACGATAAATTATGAGATAGTTTGCGCAGTAAGCTCGCGAGTTCCCAGAATTTATGTATAATCATTATATTGCAAATATTGGATTTGCGAGTCACCTTACTTATCAATATAATAGAAATATCGGGTAGCTATCTAATTCTGGGGGTGTTCGCATGCCAATATCCAAGAGAATCATAATAACGGTACCAGAAAGTCTCTTGTTTGAAATGGACTGTGTTACTGCGCTTGAATCAAAAAATCGGAGTGAAATAATCAGGGAAGCCATCAAGTTTTATCTGGGGGAGCGTAAAAAGAACTTAATGAAAGAACAGATGAAAAAAGGCTATCTGGAAATGGCCCAAATCAATCTGAATATTGCCTGCGAAGATACAGGACTGGAGGATGAAGCTCTAAAGACCTGCATAGAAAAATTGTTGGAGTGATATTATTATATGATTAAACGAGGGGAAATTTATTTTGCCCAGTTGAATCCGGTAGTAGGATCAGAACAGGGAGGCATTAGGCCGGTTTTGGTGATACAGAATGATATAGGAAACCAATACAGTCCTACTACCATTGTGTTGGCCATCACATCCCAGATAAACAAAGCCAAGCTACCCACCCATGTTGAACTGAAAGCTGAACAATACGGCTTGGAAAGGGATTCCGTAATACTGGCGGAGCAGATTCGGACTATTGATAAAACCAGATTAAAACAGAGGATAGCGGTTTTGGATGAAGAAATGATGACTAAGGTGGATCAAGCCCTAGAAGTCAGTTTGGCTCTTAGCGACGTATAGATAGCAAAACTTAATGCCCAATATACATAATCATAGATTTATTATTCCGCAGAACAGGTTGCCAAGATAACCTGTTTTTTTATGGGAGGGATTAAATGAAACCAATAATTGGGCTTAGTAGTGGCTATGACCTGGAAGAAAAAACTTATGTATTGAAAGAGTATTATATCGAAGCCATTTTAAAAGCTGGAGGTCTGCCGTTGATCTTGCCTGCCGTATCGGAAGAGGATATAATCCAATCTTACTCCAGCCTCTGTGATGGTTTGGTACTGACCGGGGGGGGCGATGCTGATCCTTTTTTCTGGGGGGAATGGCCTCATAAAGACTTGGGGGAGATAAACCCGACCCGAGATTTTTTCGAGCTGGAGTTGGCCTTGGCTATAATGAAAAGGGGGCAACCCATCCTGGGCATATGCCGGGGCTGTCAAATAATCAACCTGGCGGCCGGAGGTAGTTTGGTGCAGGATCTGGCCGGTGACTTTATGCATCAGCAAAAAGCTCCCCGGAATTATGCTTCACACCCGGTATTTATTGAAAAATCCAGCAGATTGGCAGGGATTTTAAAGAACGAAGAGATCAGGGTGAACAGTTTTCATCATCAGGCTATTAAGATCCCAGGTTGGGGTATGGCAGTTTCCGCCTGTGCTCCAGATGGGACTATTGAGGCCATAGAATATCTTAATGAGGAACAGTTCATTATAGGGATCCAATGGCATCCAGAATGCCTTCAGGATCGTTACGCTGGGTATTTATTTCAAGCTCTGGTTCAGGCAGCAGCTAAACCCCAACGTTAGATATCTATTATGGCCTACTGGCTTTAAGGACATTAAGCAAGGTTTATAATATAATGAAAAAAGACAGGTAGATAATACTAGTAATACCTTAGAACCGCCCCATGTGGATTGTCATAAGATAAGGAAGGAGAAGTCAGTGTTAGCAATAACGAATGCCAAAGTACTTTCAATGACTGAGGAAGGGTATTGGGAGAAGGCAACAGTAGTGGTAGATAAAGACTTAATCGTAGATCTGGGGGTAAATCCAAGTATACCTAAAGGATGTGAGCTTTTCGAGGCTCAGGGTAAGTATCTGCTTCCTGGTTTTATTGATAGCCATACTCATATAGGCCTGGAAGAAGAGATATATCGTATTGAAGGCAGCGATGTAAATGAGATTGCTGAACCGATCACACCCCAGTTAAGAGCTGTGGATGGCATCAATTTCTGGGACCTGGCTTTTACGGATGCTTTAAAAGGAGGGGTCACTCGCTCTTTGAGTATGCCGGGAAGCGCTAACTTGATTGGGGGGCAGGCGGTATTCTTAAAGCATCTGGCTAGAGGTCCCGAAGACATGATTTATAAAAATCCCTGGGGGCTAAAAGCGGCTCTGGGTGAAAACCCGAAAAGAGTATATGCCGAACAAAAAAAATCACCAATTACCCGTATGGCCAATGCCAGTTTGTTGAGAGAAGCTTTATATACTGCAGCCCGGAATATTGATCGGGAAGATAGGCCAGGGGCGGAGATTTTCAAACAGGATCCGCTGCAAAAAATATTAAAACAGGAGATGCCTTTACTGGTTCATGCCCATCGGGCCGATGATATTTTGACTGCTTTGCGGATCAAGGATGAATTTCACATTAAGCTAATAATACAGCATGGTACCGAAGCCCTGGAGGTTGCTGATGAGTTGCAAAAAAGGGATGTGCCAGTTTTCCTGGGACCATTTTTAATTAATCGGGCTAAAGTGGAACTAAAGCAAGTGTCTTTTAAAACTCCAGCCAGGTTAGCGGAGCGGGGGGTAAAATTTAGCCTAATCACTGATCATCCGGTGGTGCCCATTGAACACCTGAGGGTTTGTGCGGCCCTTGCGGTTCGGGAGGGGTTGGATGAGGAACTGGCATTAAAAGCCCTTAGCATTTGGCCTGCCGAAATACTGGGTGTATCCCAGGAACTGGGTTCTATCTGGAAAGGCAAAAAAGCTGATTTGGTAGTATATAAGGGGCATCCCCTGGAATTTCGCTCTCAAGTAGAAATGCTTTTAGTGGATGGAATAAGGTGGAGGGGGTAAATTTGAACCGAGGAGACCTATTTACAGTTTATTTGGATGGAGTAATGATTACTGTATGCGTTGTCGGTACCTATCACGAGGAGTATACAGGAGAAGAGATAGCCATTTTAGCAGTGGTAAGCCAGGATAATTTAGTTCACGTTCCTCTGCAAGAATTGAATGCCATATTCCCTGCTAAAAAGTTTATGCATTAAGACAATCATTGGATGGAAGAGTCTGGAGCAAGGTCTCGTTTCATATGGAAAGCACTAGTGAAAAATAACTCGGGGTCAGACCCCGAGTTATTTTATTGCAGCTAGATTTGGGCCTGGCCTAACTGCCCATAGCCTCCTTGGCCTTAAGCAGTAAAGTAATAAACCGATTAATGGGAGTCTCCACCCCATATTTTTCACCCAACTGGGCTACCGCCCCATTTAAGGAATCGATTTCAGTTTTACGGCCCCGTTGTATATCCTGTAACATCGAGGCATGGTGAAGGGCAGTGGCCGGGAGCAGCTGGGAATAAAAATCGCATCGATAAGAATCCGCATCCTCCCATAGGGTGGGCTGTCCCGCCGCTTTTAGCACGGCAAAAATTTCCTCAATTATGCCATCCATTAGCTCTTGGCTGAAAGTGAATTGGGCTAATTTACCATAAGGCACTTCCAAAATAGCCCCCAAGGGATTAAGGGCCGAATTATATATTATTTTGCCCCATACATAGCGCATGATCTCATTCGAAGCCCGGGTGGGGATACCGGCCTGAGTAAAGGTTCGGGCCCAGTTATCCAGTATTTCCATATCAATAAGATGGGCTGGTGAACCAAGTATCACGTCATCAGCAATAACCGTAACTTGAGCTGAACCTGGCTGCAGAGTTTCTGATCCAAAAATTACCCGGCCCAAGATGATTTGCTGAGGAGGCCATAACTTGGCAGCTGTTTCAAAGTTCCCATAGCCATTTTGGGCCAAAAAAATATAGCTGTGATCCAAATTCCGTTGCTGCAGCTTTAATATTACTTCTTGGGTTTCATAGGATTTAACACTGATAATAATTAAATCAAAGGAATTCTCTTCTATACTATGCAGATCGCTTACTACCTGATTAAGATAGGCCTGGTGCTTCCCCCATATGCCAGTAACCTGGACCCCGTGCTGCTCCACTGCTGCTACTACCTCTGGATGGTCTACCCCGGTAATCTCATGTCCCTGATTCTGCAAAAGACAAGAGTATACTGTGCCCAGAGCTCCCAAACCAATAACCAAGATTTTCATTCTTATATAGTCACCTCTTCAATAAATAACTGTATTATCTGGATAAGAGTATTATAAACTATTGCCAGGTTTAACAAAACTGTGCATAAGTATCCCATCTGCTATAAGTATGAGATAAGCATTGAACTTTCAGCTGTCACTGCACTAAATGAATTCTTATTGAATGATAAAGGAATGGAGGCCAGAAACCTTGAATATTAAAACAAAAAGCCAAGGAGGGAAATTATGCCTGATTATTCTTATGTAGATCAGACCTACTTCCTGCAGATGCTCTTTTATCCCCGACCTGATTTTTCCCATCCCCCAAATTATGCCTTTGACTTGTTTACTGAAACCGAAGATGGGGCCAGGCTAGTGGCCAGGTTTTATTACGGAAAGGAACAGTGGCCCTGGATTATTTACTTTCACGGCAATGGGGAGGTAGCATCGGATTATGATGATTTGGCCTCTCTTTATCTGGCCCAGCAGATTAACCTGGTGGTAGCTGATTATCGGGGCTATGGAGCAAGCAGTGGAAATCCTTCTTTCACTCATCTGGTGCAGGATGCCCATTTGCTTTACCAGGCTATTGGCCAGGAATTGGATAGGCGAGGCTATAGTGGCGATCGGTATATTATGGGCCGATCTTTGGGCAGTATTTCGGCTTTGGAACTGGCTTTCCATTACGGGGCAAATTTGCAAGGATTGATAATAGAAAGTGGTTTTGCTAGTATTAATCGGCTCATTTATCACCTGGGTCTAGCGCAGCCCAATGCTGAGTTAGACCAGATTGAGCAAGAGTGTTTGGAGATGATAAGAAAAATCGCCCTGCCGGCTCTGATCATTCATGGGCAGGCAGATAATCTGGTCCTATTACGGGAGGGGGAACTGGTATACCAGACTCTGGCTTCACCACAAAAAAAGATCTTGGTGATACCTGGAGCAGGACACAATGATATTATAATAAGAGACATCCCCAAGTATTTTGGGGCTATAAAGAATCTAGTAACTGGGTCTGGGGAAAATCCTGGTTTATAAATAAAAACCCGGCCCCGCCAGGCTTAAGCTAGTAAAGAAGGAGAGGGAAGTCTTACGGAGGGTCAGCAAAGGCATATTCCAGCAGATCAGGGGCCACACCTTCCTTGAGGTTCCTGTTATGAACGAATGTCCCCATTATAGGATGAACCTTATGGATACATAGATAAAGTAAAGGCTAAAGACCAATTTGAGGATCTGGGGTTTAATATACTTAATAGTACTGGTCCCAATAGTGGAACCAACTACAGTGCCGGCAGAAGCTATAAGGGCAGCTATGATATCAACATATCCGGCACTGAGTTTGAAGATGCTGCCGATGATGGAAACCGGAAATATTACGGCCAGGGAGGTGCCCATGCTTATTACTACCGGCAGCTGGAATAAGTAAATAAAGCCAGGTACCAGCAGGTAACCTCCGCCCAAGCCCAACAGACCGGTTAGAGTACCGGTGATTAGGCCCAATAGAGCCATATAGGGCTGATTGATTTTCAGCTTGTTCAGCCAGGATTGGAAACGCAGGGGGGACAGACTCTCCCAGACCATGAGTAAAGCGGGAATAATAAAAGCTATACCCAAGAGGAGAGCTAGCAAGGAAGTATTATTGGCCAAGAAGATGAATAAGCCGGAACCAATAAAAACTCCTATAACGGCGGCAGGGGCTGTCCATTTAAAGGCTTTCATACTCACATTGTGTCTAATAAAATGTCCATAGCCACCGGAAGCAGAAGCAAAAGCAACTATTAATAAAGAAGTGCCTACCGCTATGGGAGAAGGATAACCCAGGCTAAAATGCAGGATAGGCAGCAGAATTACTCCACCGCCAACACCGATTAGAGAACCGAATATTCCAGCAATTAAACCGCTTATTAACAGCCAAAAGAGCAAAGCAGGGGTTAAAGAGGGGGCAGTAGGTACCTGGGTATCTCCCCATAAGAGGTAAATCAGAATACCTGCTATGATAAAGCTTCCTATTCCCAGTGCAGTATGCTTGCTATAAGTGTGGTCAATGATTTTCATATCAGATGCTCCTTAGTAAGCTTAAGTTGCGCATGCTAAGCAAAAATTATTATTTTTAAATATACCAGAGCTTGCTTAAGGCAAGTCAGTTCTTAACACCCTTAGGTGTTTATCCTACTCATAGCTTAACCAGTCCTTTATTAAGTATATAGCTCAAAGGCACTCCTACCAGGAAGCCCAATCCGGGATTAACTGCAATACTGATAATAAGCACCACTATGAAAGTATAGAAATTGGTTTTGCTTTCCAAGCCTTTGGTGTTTACTACCAGGTCAATCCCACTATAAAACAGCAAAGGACCCAATACTGCCTGAGGAACCAATTCCAGCAGTTTTACACTGGATGGACCTAGGATGATAGCTGTTAATAGTAAGAACACTCCCATTATTATTACCGATAGCCCGGTTCTAGCGCCAAAACGGTGATGGGCTGCCAGTCCTCCGCTTCCATGACAGATGGGAAAGCCGCCCAAAGGCATGCTGAGTAGATTGCCCACCCCCAGGGTGAAACAGAGGTTTTTTTCGCTAACCTTAATTGCTTTATCGGAATATAATTCCTTCGCTAAGGCCGCAGTAACCAGAATGGAATTGGTAAGGGTTAAGGGAAACTGGGGTAAAAAGCCCAGGGTAAAACCCCGGTAAAAATCCTGCCATTGAGGGTAAACCAGCTCTGGCCAATTTAAGCCAAAATTTAAAGTAAGACCACGGAGTTCAGGATCTACCATTAGACTTATCAAAGTTCCACCCAGCACCACCAAGAGGGCTGCAGGAACCTGGGAATTGCCCAGCAGGAAAAACATAAAGAGAAGCATAGCTATACCCAAGAGGGGTTCGGCACTGATGAACTTAATTCCCAGCAAAGCCAGACTGATGCCCAGGCCAGCCTGTATACCGGCGGTAACACTGCTTGGAGTTAGACAAGCCAGCTTATCGGCCAAGCCGGTCAAGGCCAGCAGCAACAAGGCTAAACCCATTAAAATTCCTGAAGCCGCTATTTCACCAGTACTTAGGCCCGATACCAATACCACCGCCCCGATAACCTTCATGGGCTGTACAGGTATAGGAACCCGGTAAAAGTAACCGGCAAAAATATACATTAGGCCAAAGGTGAAGAGAACAGCGGTAGCATCCATGCCGCCGATGGTTATCACACCGATTATATAGGGCAGAAAGGTACCCAGGTCTCCAATAGAACCTGCAATGTCTCCTTTTATATGCTTCAGTTTTTTATTCATAGAATCAGTTAGTCCTTAATCTTAGTTTATCCCTTGTTGGAATAAGGAGCTAAGAACAGTATAAACTGCTGCATATTGATTGTAACACCATATAAGATTTAATAGGAGATAAATTCAATAGGCAGTTGTAGTAAATAAGCATTTATTATTTTTCACTTATCAGTATAAAATATGGCAATACCCGCTCAAATTAAACTATTGGAACCCTTTTTATCCTCAGTGGCCAAATAAAATATAACTGAAAGTTATTTCTAATATGACTAACTAAATGATATATTGTTAGTAGCATGATCTTTTTCTATGCTTTTCTTTTCGACCATAAAAGAATTTGTGCGATTATTCTGTATTATGCAGAATACTTAATTATCATAAGCCAGAAAGGATGTAAGATAGGTGAGTAAAATAGTTGATGCCCGTGGTCTGGATTGTCCGCAGCCGGTGATTTTAACTAAAAAAGCCATGGAAGAAGGGGACGGAGCTGATCTGATTACCATAGTAGATAGAGATGTAGCCCGCGAAAACGTAAAGAGGCTAGCTCAAAGCCAGGGTTATGAGTATCAGATAGAGGAAAGGAAAGGAGAATTCCATATCCATATGCTTAAAACTATGGGTTCCCAGCCGAAACCGCAGGAGCTTGCAGGAAAATTGGTGGTTTTGGTTAAGAGCGATCTCTTGGGAGAGGGAGACCCTGCGCTGGGTCAAGTACTGATGAAGGGATTTCTTTACACCCTGAATGAATTGGAATCAAATCTGAGTTCGTTAATATTTATGAATAAAGGGATTTTTCTTACTATAGAAGATTCACCGGTCCTGGCCCAGATTAGAAATTTGGAAAAAAAGGGAGTAGATGTATTATCCTGTGGCACCTGCCTGGACTTTTATCACCAGACTGATAAATTGGCCGTAGGCCGGATTACCAACATGTATACCATTGTTGAGACCATGGCGGGAGCAGTTAGCAACATCACGATTTGAGGAGGATGAAATGCCCAGTATTTATATGGACAATGCTGCCACTACTTATCCCAAACCCGAGGTGGTTTACCAGGCGGTTGACTTCTTCAACCGGAATCTGGGGGGAAACCCGGGCCGGGGTAGTAATAGAGCAACTTTGCAGGCTGGATCTATCTTGATGGATTGTCGCGATGCTTTGGCTGACCTGTTTAACATAGTCGATAGTGCAAACATAGCTTTTACTTTTAATATAACCGAAGCTATAAACGTAGCTCTTAAAGGTCTGCTCAAACCTGGTGATCATGTTATAAGCAGCAGCATGGAACACAACGCGGTGGCAAGGCCCCTGTATGCCATGCAGCAAACGTACGGAATAGAATGGACCATGGTACCATGCGCTGGAGACGGCAGTATGGATCCAGATGAGCTAAGAAAAGCCATTAGGCCTAATAGCAGGATGATATGCATCATGCATGCCTCCAATCTTACTGGTACCATCATGCCCATAGAAGAGCTGGGCCAGATAGCCCGGGAACATGAGCTCTGGTTGGTATTGGACGCAGCCCAAACCGCAGGAGTAATACCGATAGATGTAGAAAAACAGGGCATAGACGTCCTGGCTTTCACTGGCCATAAGGGACTACTGGGACCTCAGGGTACTGGAGGGATTTACCTACGGCCAGGACTGGCGATTAAACCTTTAAAACAGGGTGGCACTGGTTCCCTGTCGGAAACCCTGGAGCATCCCTCTTTTATGCCCGATCTGTTGGAGAGTGGAACCCATAACACTCCAGGTTTAGCCGGCCTCTTGGCCGGGGTTAAGTATATCAAGCAAGAAGGAATAGAACGGATTAACCAAGATGAACAGCAATTATGTAAAACCCTTTGGGATGGACTTAAGGCCATTCCTCAGGTGGAGCTTTATGGACCTGCTGACATCAAAAGGAAAACTGCAGTCCTTTCTTTTAATATCAAAGGTATGGACTGCGGGGAAGTAAGTACCTGGTTGGAGTATTATCATGGAATAATAAGCCGTTCTGGATTACATTGTGCTCCTTTAGCCCATCAAACCATAGGCACCTATGAGACTGGAGCCTGCCGGCTGAGCCCAGGCTATTTTAACCGAGCGGAAGAAATTGATTGTGTTATCAGGGCAGTAGCCGAATTAGCCTCTAAAAACTCTTAAACAGGGCTTTTTATAAAGTGTTGAACATTTTGCATAATTTCAAAACCCTTTTAATGTAGCGACTTCCTGAATGGGCCTGCGGGCAGTTCTATGCTGGTTGTGAATACTGGAGGAGTCGCCGTAGCCCAATGCTATGCCAAGAACAATAGCAACTTCCACATCCATTGCGACCCTGTCTTGTTTGAATGCACGGCAGGTGTACCTTGAGTTAAGTGAATCAATTACTTTCATGACATCGCCTCCTAATCTACTTTTTACCTAGGAAAAAATTAAGT
>CAZPSR010000031.1:0-14708 GCA_964589135.1 uncultured Syntrophomonas sp. | reverse complement strand
ATTTAATGTTGCCGGAAAAAGGCGGTTTGGAAGTTTGTCGAGAGATCAGAAGCAGTGGCAATAGAATACCCATTATTATGCTTACCGCTCGGGATGAGGAGTTGGACCGGGTCTTGGGCTTAGAGTTAGGGGCAGATGATTATGTAACCAAACCTTTTAGTGTCAGGGAGTTGGTAGCTCGGGTAAAAGCAGTCTTAAGACGCAACCCGGGCGCAGAACCCCAAGAAGACAGCAAAGCTGCTTTTCAGGCTGGCCCTTTCCTGATTAAATCGGAGAGTTACGAGATTTACTTTCAAGGGGAGCTCCTGGACCTAACCTTAAAGGAATACGAATTACTGGAGATATTGATCCGCAACCGGGGAAGGGTTTTAAAAAGGGAATATTTGCTGGATTTTCTGTGGGATTATTCGGAAAGTGTCAATACTAGGGTGTTGGACGTTCATATTAGCAAATTACGGGATAAAATTGAGCAAGATACCAAGAATCCTCAATATATAAAAACCATAAGAGGTTTAGGCTACAAGTTGGAGGCGGATTAGATGAATCGATCACTTGGAAAACAACTAACCGGGAGCTATTTATTAATAATACTGCTTATTCTCCTGGCTACCGGGGCGATCCTAAGTGTGAGTTTGAAGCAGTATTATCTGGATAGTGTCCGGCAAAACCTGGAACGGGAAACTAGATTGGCCGCTTCCATTATTGAGGATTACCTGGCAGTCAACGGCGCTGATGGCGAATATTTAGAAAAAATAGGCGCAATTATGGCTGATAATATTGAGGCCCGGGTTACTATCGTCGATACTGCAGGCATGGTGGTGGCTGATTCTGGATTCGAGGTAGGTGGATTAGGGCCTCATGGTGGCAGGCCTGAAATATATCAAGCTCTGCAGGGGGAGACTGGAGTCTCTACCCGTTACAGTGATACCGAAGGCCAGCAAATGTTATATGTAGCCATGTCCTTTGACCAACAGGATGTTCAAGGGGCAGTGAGGCTGGCCCGGTCCCTGGGAGAAGTGGAAGCAGTTCATTATCAAATTCTTTTGCTCATCCTCCTGGCCATTATTCTAATAGGAGTTATTGCCTTTATATTGAGTACTCGCTTAGCCGCTAATTTTTCCCGTCCCATAAGTGAATTAACTTTTGCGGTGGAGGAAATAGCCAAAGGGAATCTAAACAAGAGGATATCCTATTGGTCGGATGACGAACTGGGGCTCTTGGCTTCAGCGGTTAATGATATGGCTGGCAAAATGGACAAAACCATGACCGAAATGTCAGCAGTGAACGACCAGCTGGAACTGGTGTTAGATAATACGGTGAATGGAATATTTATGGTGGATCTGGAGGCCAGGATCACCTATGCCAACCCTAAAGCAGTTAAGCTTTTAGCCCTAGGAGAGGATTATCAGGGACGCAAACATGCAGAAATAATTAACAATTATAACTTATTACATGCCATCGATGAAGTGAGGAGAATGCTGCAGCCTGTAAGGCAGGAGATACAATTATTTATTCCGGCGGAAAAGCAGATTGAAGCCAATGTTTTACCCATCTGCAAAAACTTACCGCAAAAACTGGGCGGAGTTTTGGTAGTGCTCAATGATATAAGTGAATTAAAGCGTCTGGAAAGGGTGCGCCGGGACTTTGTGGCCAATGTTTCTCACGAACTGAAGACCCCGGTGGCCAGCATCAGCGGCTTCGCCGAAACCCTTATGAATGAGAGTGAAGAGAATCTTCGTAATGTAAAAGAGTTTTCCCGGACCATTTTTGATGAAGCTATAAGGTTGAGCAAGTTGATTAACCGGCTTTTGGAACTATCCCGCCTGGAATCAGGAAAATCAGGGTTAAACATCCGCAATGTGGACATGGTTCGTTTGATCGAGGATGCCGTGGAAATGGTTAAGCGTGATAGCAGAGCTGCGGGGATCAATTTTGTTAAACCAACTGGGCAGGTCCTGGTTGAATGTGATAAGGATTTAATTATTCAAGTATTGCTCAATCTTCTGGATAATGCCTTGACTTACAGTCCCGAAGGTGAAGTTGTCACCATCGCCCTTATGGATGAGGGCGATAGAGTGCGGGTACAAGTAATTGATCAAGGTGAAGGTATACCGGAAAATGAAGCGGATCGAGTATTCGAGCGGTTTTACCGGGTAGATAAGGCTCGCTCCCGGAAAACCGGGGGGACCGGCTTGGGCCTATCTATTGTAAAGCATCTGGTAGAGAACCACCATGGCCTTACCGGAGTAGAAAGCTCACCAGGCAAAGGGTCTATCTTCTATTTAGTATTACCCAAAAAACAAAATAAAAAGCGAAAATAGGCGAAGCTTTTTATGCAGACTTAACTTCTTGACAAAGACTAAAAAATACTATTAAGTATAATTAAAACTTATCTGAGAGTTTTACATGCCCTTAGTGAAAATCTTTAAATAACTATGTAAAATCCTCAACTTACTTGAAGGAAGAGAAAAACTTTGAAAAAATTTACAGAATTCTGGTGTTTTCGATTAAATGTTTTATCAAGGAAGATAAGCCGCAAATACAACAGCAAATGCCTGGAATATGGCATAACAGCTACTCAATCCTTTGTTTTGTTTGATCTGTTGGATCATGAAGGAAGTAATGTAAAGGATATAGCAGCCCGGGTGCAATTAGATAGTTCGGCGGTTACCGGAATAATCGACCGCTTGTATAAAGAGGAACTGCTGAAAAGAGCAGAAGACCCCTCTGATCGCAGGAGTTTGAAGATCTATCTGACTCCTCAAGGACGCCAATTGGCCCTAGACTTGTTTCCCATTGGCCAGGAATTCAACTTATATCTGAGAAGCCTGCTAGATGCAGAAAGAGCAGATAACTTTGAAGAGCTGTTAAAAGCTATTGATGAACAAGTACAATAAGCAAACTGTTTACGGCTATTAATTAGCCTGATTAATTTTGAAAAAAGGCTAACCTCAAAATGTTGAGGTTAGCCTTTTTTTTACTGAGAGTTTACATTGTTTTAATAATCTCCTGTAAAGGGGTTAATATTAATAGCCAGGTCCCATCTGGTTACTGCTTTGATCGGTCCTTCAAGCTGCGGCAAATCCACCTTTTTGCGCACTATTAACCGATTGAATGAGCTGATTGAAGGCACCCGTACCGAGGGGCAGGTATACCTGGATGATAAGCCGATTTATTATAACTTTGACGTGCTGGAGTTAAGAAAAAGAGATCTTAGCTGTGGTCCTGTGTTTATCTGCAGGAAAAAACAGTATAATAATAGAAGTATTAACTTGGTTGAGGTAAAGGAGGCATGCTAAGTGCAGAATAGAAAAGACCAGATAAATCGGGTTACGGTAGAAATCTACAATGAAGAATACGTGGTAAAAGGGGAAGAAAATTCCGATTATATTCAAATGCTGGCTGCCTATGTAGATAGAAGAATGAGAATGGTCAAACAGCGCAATCCCAACCTCAGTAATCAGCGAGTGGCAGTATTGACTGCGCTTAATCTGGCTGATGAACTTAACAAGTTGCAGGAAGATTATGATCAACTGATAAGGAATTTGGAAGAAGACAAGAAAAACAGGATGGGCTAAGATGACTAATCGTGAAGTAGCCTGGATATTGAATGCCATGGCTGACATGTTGGAATTACAGGACGACAATCCTTATCGGGTCAGGGCATACCGCAAAGCTGCTCAAAAGGTCTATCACCTGGATGAAGATTTACGAGATGTATATCTAAGGGGTGCAGTGGGTGAGATACAGGGTATTGGCAGCAGGATTGGGGATTTAATCGAGGAAATGCTGGAGACCGGAAGCTGCCATTATTTTGAACAACTCCGGCAGGAGGTGCCGCCAGGATTGTTGGATATGCTGTCAATTTCCGGCTTGGGACATAAGACCATTAGGAATATATATCAAAAATTGGGTATTGATAATATAGAAGGATTGGCAGCAGCTGCTGAAGCTGGAGAAATTCGGAGATTGCCCGGGATGGGGGCCAAGACGGAGTCTAATATTCTCCAGGGGATTGATTTACTTAAGCTGAGCAGGGAGAAAATGACTTTGGGCTTGGCTGCTCCCGCAGCTGAAGACTTTTCCCGGCATATCCGGCTTAGGCCGGAGATAGTAGCAGCCAGCCCGGTGGGCAGCGTAAGAAGGGGAAAACCCCTGGTAGGTGATATTGATATACTGGTGGCAGCGAAAGATTTCAGTCAGGTAAGGGCCCAAGTCGCATCTTATCGCCAGGTACAGGACCTAACCAAGGTAGGAAGCGACTTCATCCAAGGACTGCTCCGGCCTAATTTGAAATTTGAAGTGATTATGGTACAGCCGGAGGATTACTACCATAGTTTGATCTGGACCACTGGATCCAAGGAGTTTAGGGAACTGGTTTTTCTGGGTGGCGATAGAAATCATTTGCAGGGACTGGAATCGGAGGAAGAGGTGTTCCGGCATCTGGGATTACAGTATATTCCGCCGGAATTGAGGGAAAATAGGGGGGAAATACAGAAGGCCAGAATAAAGGATTTACCGGTATTGCTTAAGTCCACCGATATTCGAGGTGAGCTGCATGTACACACTGATTGGAGTGATGGGGCTCATAGTCTGGAGGCCATGGGCACTATGGCTCAAAAAATGGGTTACCGCTTTCTGGGTATAACCGATCACTCCCAATCTCTTCACATCAGTGGGGGTTTATCCCCGCAACGGCTGATAGAACAGGGGCAGGCCATAGAAAGGCTCAATCGGCAATATAAAGGTTTTACTCTGTTAAAGGGCAGTGAAGTAGATATTCTAAAGGATGGCACTCTGGATTATGACGATGGTATTCTGGGGAGCCTGGATCTGGTTATTGCCTCTATTCACAGTCATTTCAACCTGGATCCCAAGCAGCAAACAGCTCGCATCATTAAGGCTATCAAGAACCCTCATGTACATATCATTGGTCATTTGACCGGTCGGCTTTTAAACCGCCGTTCTCCTTATGAGCTATATATTGATGAAATATTGGCCGTGGTAGCTGAAGAACAAAAGGTCTTAGAGATAAATGCTCATCCAGACCGACTAGACATAGACGAGGATATTGCCAGAAAAGCTGCTCAAATGGGAATTAAAATAGCCATAAACAGCGATGCTCATGACCAGCAAGATTTACCATTGATAAAGTATGGGATAATGAGTGCCCGGAGAGCCTGGTTAAGGGAACAGGATGTAATCAATACCTGGGACTTAGAGCAAATTTTAGAGTACTTTCACCACTAGAACCCAGCCTGGCCCTTTAGCTCTCATAATTATTAGTAATTATTAGAGGGAGAAATAGGGATGATCAAGTATGATATTAATGCTATCCGTCGTTTCTTCACAGTCATAAGACTATTTATGCATATTCTGTTGGCCTTCTATACCCTCAGATTTAAAAAATACCTGCACCGGCCTGGATGGCTGCAAGAAAAAAGGGAAGAATTATATATTTCTCAAGCCAGGCTTTTTCGTGAAACAGCAGTAGATTTGGGGGGGCTGTTGATTAAGCTGGGACAGTTTATAAGCACCCGGGTAGACCTACTGCCCGGTTCTTCTATACGGGAATTATCTGGTTTACAGGATGAAGTACCGAGGGTGGAATTTGAGGCCATTCAAAGGGTAATCTGCTCAGAGTTGGCCAGGCCTTGGCAAGAAGTATACTCTTATCTGGAAACCACCCCAGTTGCTGCTGCTTCTTTGGGGCAGGTCCATTTCGGGGTGCTGATGGACAAGCGGGAAGTGGCAGTTAAGGTAATGCGTCCGGGTATAGAAGAACTGATCACAATTGATCTAAAGGCAATTAAACAGGTGGTTCAGTTTATAAAAGTATTTACCGATTGGGAGCGATTCATAGACCTGGATGCTATTTACCAGGAATTTGAGGAAACCCTGCGGGATGAACTGGATTATGTTAAAGAAGGCCACAATGCCCAGATTATTGCTGCCAACAGCAAGGAAGATCAGGACCTCCTGATACCGCAAATAGTATGGGAATACACCCGAACCAGGGTTCTTACCATGGAATATATGAGAGGAATCAAAATCACCAACTATGATCAAATAGAAGCCGCCGGGATAAACCGGAAACAGCTGGCTGCTCATCTCTTAAGCATATATGTGCGGCAGATCTTAATCGATGGCTTTTACCATGCGGACCCACATCCGGGCAACCTTTTTGTTACTGAAGAGGGCCAACTGATTATGGTGGATTTTGGCATGGTAGGATCCATATCTTTGGAACTGCGCACGGAACTGGTTGATATGGTCAAAGCTATGGTCCGGCGCGATTATGAAACGGTAGTGGAATATCTGATGCAACTGGGGTTTATTCATTATGGGGCCGACAAAAATACCATCACCCGTGCGGTAGCCATATTTTTAGACCATACTTTAGGCGACGCCCAAGCCCTTTCTAGTACTGACCTTAACCGCTTTCTCCAGGATTTAGAACAGCTGTTATATGAACAGCCTTTCCAGGTGCCGGCCCGTTTCACCTTTCTGGGAAGGGCTTTAGGCACTCTTTATGGTATCTGTGTGGGATTAGATCCTGATATAAACTTTTTGCAGGTAGCTAAACCCTATGTGGATGAAATGCTGGGGGGTGGGGGAGGCTTATTCCAGGTAGTAAAAGAAAAAGCTGAAGCCTGGGGATCAGCCTTTATAGAATTGCCTCCTCTCTTAGCCCGAGTTTTACAAAAAACTGACCGGGGAGACCTGGTCTTAGGAGTTCCCCTGCAGGATATAAACCGCAATCTGAATGACAATACCCGAAGCATCAAAGCCTTAACCTGGGCGGTCGCTTTTGGATTTACCCTCTTGACTGCTGCCTATTTGCGGGTCAACCAATTCCAGAGCGAATCTTGCTGGGTATTGGCTTTAGCAGGCCTATTTTTTATTTTACTCCTCAGCAGTTCCAAAGGCCGCTCTGGCCACCGAAAAGCCCCCCATCCACCGGTAATCGTGAGGAGAGATAAATAGTAATAAATCACCCCGGGTATAAAGCAGGGGAATCAGGTACAAAACTAAGTAAGGCCAGTTACTAGCACTAGTGTACGCTTAGGGCCAATAAACTCCAAGGCTTATGAAAGGGCGTGGAGATAATGCTGGGTTTTGCACTTAAAGCAGCTGTCATGTATTTTCTGGCCCTGATTATGATCAGGTTGCTGGGTAAAAGAGCCCTGGGCGAACTGGGACCTTTTGATTTTGTAGTTATGACCGGAGTGGGGCATACGGTAGTCGCAGTAGCATTAGATAAAAGCATTCCCTTTTGGGAAGGGATAGTGATTTTAGTTACCCTGGCGGCCCTGGAATACACGATGGGTTACCTGGCTTTGAAAAACCAAACCCTTTCTAATATTATAACCGGCAGGCCGATAATATTGATTAAGGATGGCCGGATTATTAAAGAGAATTTGAAAAAGGAGAAATTCAATGTAGATGATTTGATGCAGGAATTACGCAAACAGGGAATAAGGGATCTGGATGAAGTGGATGTAGGCATCTTGGAGTCCTGTGGGGGATTTAGTGTACTGCTTAAGGAGGAAGATGAACCAGTTAGCAGAAGGGATTTAGGCATAAAACCCTTGGGGAGAAGCCAGGTTCTGACTATGCAGCCCATGAATAGAAGCGAATTTTTCCATAAGGAAGAGCGGGAAAGCTGGAATGAGGCGGTCCCCCTTTCGATAATCGAAAGCCTGCTGAATATAGAACAGCGACTACAGACTATCGGCCAGCAAGTGGAGCTAATCATGGAAGGGCTTGATTCCAGGAAAAGCTCTTTATGATATAATATTGGTGGCAAAAAATGTTCTGGGGCAGGCGATGTATTGATGAGGGTTTTGATGTTTTTCATAGATGGTTTTGGCTTGGGATTCAGGGGAAAAGATAACCCATATTTTTTTGCCCATACCCCGTTTTTAGACCAGCTGTTTGAAGGGCATGTGCTATATGAGGATAGCCCGGTAGTGCAGGCTGACCGTGGGGTCATGATACCCACTGATGCCTGTTTGGGAGTACCTGGTATTCCCCAGAGCGCTACCGGCCAGACTACTCTTTGGACTGGAGTCAACGCAGCGCAAGCAGTCGGACGTCATATCAATGCTTATCCAACCCCTAGCCTGCGGGAGATTATTCAAGGGTTCAGCATTATGAGAGTACTGGCCGGAAGGGGCAAAAAGGTAACATTTGCCAATGCTTATCGCTCAGAGTATTTTAAACTGCTAGAGCAGGGAAAGGCCCGCCCCTCTACTTCTACCCTGGTAGCCTTAAGTTCGGGAAATGCTCTGCGCACTATAGAAGATCTTAAGCAGAGCAATGCAGTTTACCAGGATTTCACCAATCGTATGTTAATCGATTGGGGATATGCAGTAAATGAAATTACTCCCGAACAAGCGGGCCGAAACCTGGCTCAATTGGCTCGGCAGCATGATTTTACCCTTTATGAGTATTTTTTAAGCGATAGAATTGGCCATGCCCAGGACATGGCCCGAGCCCAAGAAGTATATCAGGCTTTGGATAGAATCTTGGCAGCCTGTGTTGAGAATTTAAACCTGGATGATACCATCTTGATGGTAGTGAGTGATCACGGTAATCTGGAAGACATTAAGCGTCGGGGGCATACCCTTAACCAGGTGCCGACTATAATCATTAATGAACATTATAAGGAAAGCGGATTTGAGCGTATTACTTCTCTAACAGATATAAGTCCTTATGTTTTGGACTTGTTGGGGAAATAGCTTTTAGGTTTAGAGTTTTGCTTTCCCGGCAGGAAACCCTAAAGATAACTTTTTTCAGGAGAGTAAAAATATGCAAAATTTCTAAATTAAAAGTCAGGAGGCAAAAAACAATGAAACTAAAGGAAATATATCAATTAGCAGTTGAAATGGGTAAAAAGTTTGACCCTCGGGGTGACGAAGTAAATCGTTTGCTGGAAGACAGGCAGAAGGACTACGAAAAAATGAGTGAAAGAGATCGAGCTTTTTTTGATAAGGAGAATCTTAGTAATCCTTATAACGATACTCGTATACTCTATGGATTGGGAGAAGAGATGGTAAATTCCATCCTGTGTGGAATAGACATGGAGACCCCTGAAATAATTCTGGCTGATCGTTTAAAGGAAAAAGGCCGGAGAATAGATCTGGTAATGGCCCATCATCCGGAGGGTTTAGCCCAGGCTGATTTATCCAATGTAATGCAAGTGCAGTCATATATGATGGCTGGGGTTGGGGTGCCCATCAATATAGCCGAAGACCTGATGGAAGACCGCATAGCTGAGGTGAAAAGAGGTTTTATGCCTCTTAATCATCAGCGGGCGGTAGATGCCGCCCGGCTCCTGGATATTCCATTTATATGTGTCCATTCACCAGCCGACAATCTGGTGGGTTATTATTTAGAAAGCACTTTTGCCAGGACTCCCTATAGAACCGTTCAGGATGTCTTGGATATCCTAATGGATATACCCGAGTATCAGCAAGCTGAAAGATCTAAGGCTGGGCCTACGGTGGTAGCCGGAGATAAAAAGAGACAAGCCGGTAAAATATTTGTCAAAATGACCGGAGGAACTGCCGGTTCGCTCAAGTCTTATGAGCAGCTGGCGGCGGCTGGAGTAGGTACCATTATTGGCATGCACATGGCTGACAACCACCGCAAGGAGGCTCGGGACAGTCACCTGAATGTTATAATAGCTGGGCATATGGCTAGTGACTCTTTGGGTCTCAATTTGTTTTTAGACGAATTAGAAAAGAAAGGATTGGAGATTATTCCTGCGGCCGGATTAATCAGAGTAAAAAGAGATGGCCTGGAGAGCCTGAAAGCTTAAAAGTGAAACGTAATCGTAGGATTAAGGAGGCAAATCATTTTAATGGAACTGTTAGCACCTGCTGGCAACCGGGAGGCTTTACAAGCGGCTATTGAAAATGGGGCCGATGCTGTATATCTGGGGGGGAAGAGCTTCTCCGCCCGGCAGTCGGCAGAGAACTTCAGTAATGATGATATAGCCCGGGCGGTGGAATATGCCCATCTAAAACAGCGCAAAATTTATGTAACTTTAAATACTCTCATCGATCAGGAAGAATTCAGAGCCGCCCTGGATTATGCCTGGACTTTGTATAAAATGGGGGTTGATGCCCTGATTGTTCAAGATCTGGGTTTAATGCAGGCCCTTCGGCGCCTCCTCCCAGGTCTAAGACTGCATGCCAGCACCCAGATGACTATACATAATAGGGAAGGCAGCAAATTTATGGAACAACAGGGCATAAAACGGGTGGTTTTAGCCCGGGAGATGACTTGGCAGGAAATACAGGAGATTAAAAGGGCAGTTAAGGAACTGGAAATAGAAGTATTTGTTCATGGTGCTCTTTGTTTTGCTTATTCGGGGCAATGCCTTTTTAGCAGTATGGTAGGAGGAAGAAGTGGGAACCGAGGCCGATGCGCCCAACCCTGCCGGATGCCCTATGAGCTTTGTTCCCTTATTACTGGCCAGGATTTTTCTACCCAGGATACTGGACCTTATATACTGAGCCCGGCCGATTTATCTTTGATTGATTACTTGCCAGAACTACAGAAGATTGGAGTAGACTCCTTAAAGATCGAAGGCAGAATGAAAAGACCGGAGTATGTTGCCGTGGTAACCAGGGCTTATCGGGAAGTAATGGACTTGACCCAGGAAAAGGATGGCTATCGACCTGGGCCAGCGGTCCGGGAAAAACTCTTGAAGATATTTAACCGCAGTTTTTCCAGTGGGTATTTGTTTTTTGATCGCAATAAATTTCTGAGCAGCAAACGCCCTAATAATAGGGGAGTATATGCGGGCCGGGTAATAAGTCAGGATAAGCAACTAGTGGTCTCAGTAAAGCTCAGTGATCGGGTGGCTCTGGGCGATGGCCTGGAAATCTGGGTTAAACGGGGTAAAAACCCCAGTTTTACGGTTAAAAGCATGAAGGTGGGAGGGTTGCCAGTAACTCAGGCCCATGCCGGGGAGATAGTAGAGCTGCAATTGGATAAGCGAGTATATCCCCATGATCGGGTTTTTAAGACCCATGATGAAGAGATCATAAGCCAAGCCCAGCAAAGCATGGAAAGGGCAGAAAGCAAGAAAATACGGGTAGACGTTAAAGCGGTACTGAGAGCTGGGGAGCCATTAAAACTAATAATGAGGGATGAAAAGGGCCAGGAAATCATTGAATATGGTCAGACTCCAGCCCAGCCCGCTAAAAACCAACCTTTGGATGAGGCTTTGCTTAAGTCTAAAATAGATCGCCTGGGGAACACTCCTTTTTATCTGGGGAGTCTTCAACTGCAGGCTGATGCTGACTTAATGGTGCCTTTCAGTGAAATCAATGAGACCAGGCGACTGGCAGTAGAAGCATTGAAGACCTTGAGCCTGAATCTCAAGCGACCAGGCCGGCAGGAAGTGAATTATTTTCGTCAGGGTTTGGGGCAATTCCTGGCTTGGGACCGGGAGGTCAAGGCCCAAGTCCGGCCTCAATTAACTATAGCGCTTAGTGGTTGGGAGCAGGCTTATGCTGCAGCCAAAACCGGTGTAGATACTATTTATCTGGATTTGGCCGGAATAGGACCTCAGCCCCGATTGACCATGGAAAGATTAAGAGAGATAAACGAATATGCTAAGAGCCATGATTGCCACTTGGTTCCTGCCTTACCTAGGATTGTTAAAAGTCATGAATTTAGAAAATTCGAAGATCTGAAGGCAGCTGGCTTTAAAGAAATACTGGCCGGCAACCTGGGATCAATGTACTGGGCCTGGGAGCATGGGCTGAAGGTTAAAGCAGATTATAGTATGAATATATTTAATCCTTATACCTTGCGCTGGCTACAGCAGTTGGGGGTAGATCGGGCCTGTATATCACCGGAATTAAACTATAACCGATTAAAAGCTATGCCCGATCTGGGTGGTGCTGAAGTAATAGTACATGGAGAAGTGATCTTAATGACCTCCCAATATTGTGTTTTACAGGGAGTATTAAGTCCGGGTTCCGATATCTGCCCCGGCCTATGTAGTCAAGACCGCTATGGGCTAAAAGATCAAAAAGGGTATTTATTCCCTATTGCTACGGATCGCTTCTGCAGGTTTTATGTATTTAATTCCCGTACTTTGTGCATGATTGATGACCTGGATAAGATTATGGCTTTGGGGGTAGGGGGAATTAGAATAGAAGCCCGTCGCAGCAGCGAAGAAGAAGTGATAAAGGTGCTTAGATTATATGGTAAGGCTTTAGCCGATTTAAAGGGAAATAATAATAAGCGGCTGCATTCATATCGGGAAGAACTGGAGCAAAGCTCTCCTTCGCCCTTTACCCGAGGCCATTATTATCGGGGAGTAATATGATGGTGCAACCGTATCAAAGGGTGAGCTATTATGATAGAAGAAAAAGTACTGGATAAACTAGAGTATCACAAGATAAGGGATATGTTGGCCGATTTGGCCTTTTTTGCGGGGGGAGCATCCAGAGCTTATGCTATGACTCCTAGCCCAAATTTTGAAGCAGTGAACCGTCGTCTGGATGAGACGGGAGAAGCCATGGAAAGATTGCGCTTTGGTGAGCCTTCATTTCTAAGCGGACTTAAGCTTTTGGACCATTTGCTGGCCAAGAGCAGGATGGGAGGCATACTAACTGCCCCCGAACTTCGGGAAATATACCTCTTGCTCCATGCCACTCGTATGGCTAAACGATATGTAGGGGAAGGCAAATATCCTCTTTTAGCCGGCCTCTTAACTGGATTAGTGGAGGATCGGGAATTGGAGCAGAAAATAGATCAGGCTGTAGGGGAGGAGGGGCAGCTTAGGGATGATGCTTCACCCCAATTAAAGAATATCAGGAAGCAGATCAATACCATCCGTACCCGCACCAAAGATTATCTACAAAATTTTATCCGTTCCAGCGACAATCAGAAAATTTTGCAGGAGGCTCTGGTAACTGAAAGAGATGGCCGCTATGTGGTTCCGGTCAAACAAGAACACAAAGCTATGGTCAAGGGTATAGTCCATGATGAATCGGCCAGCGGTGCTACCGTTTATATAGAACCATTGCCGGTGGTGGAATTGAATAACCGCATGCGTTCCCTGCAGACCGAAGAAAAAAGGGAAATAGAGCGGATATTAAGAGATCTTTCCCAGTTGACAGGATTGATGGCCCAGGACTTGGCCAGAAACCAGGAGCTCTTGGCCTTATTGGATTTTATTTTTGCCCGGGCTCGTCTGGCCTATAAAATGTATGCCTTTCGTCCTGTAATCAACATGCGAGGTATACTGCAAATATATCGGGGTAAGCATCCCTTGTTGGGGGAAGAAGCGGTTCCGGTAGATGTAGAACTGGGGCAAGACTTTGATGTTTTGGTTATAACCGGGCCTAACACCGGAGGGAAGACAGTTACCTTAAAGACCATTGGATTACTGGTCTTGATGACTATGAGTGGTTTGTATATTCCGGCCCGAGAAAAAAGCCGGATCCCCATCTTTGATTCGCTTTACGCTGATATTGGAGATGAGCAGAGTATTGAACAATCCTTGAGCACTTTTTCCTCTCATATGAAGAATATAATTCAAATACTGAAGGGAGCTGATCGAAGATCACTGGTGCTATTGGATGAATTGGGAGCTGGTACTGATCCAGTAGAGGGATCTGCTTTAGGGCAGGTAATTCTGGATCAATTACGGATAAAAGGCGCTAAAGTAGTAGTAACCACCCATCAGAGTCAATTGAAAAATTATGCGTACAGCACCCAACGGGTGGAAAACGCTTGTGTAGAGTTTGATCCGCTAAGCCTGCAGCCTACTTACGAACTTACTACTGGGATGCCCGGTCAGAGCAATGCTTTTGAGATAGCTACCAGCTTAGGCCTGGATAAAAGCCTGGTTAAAAAAGCCCGGGAACTGGTGCCACAGCGAGAGAAGGAAGTAGGCAACATGATTCGTCAGTTGAAGGAAAGCCATTATACCTTGGATCGAGAGAGTCGGGAAGTTATGCGCATAAAAGAAGACTTGATTAGAGAAAAAGAGAATTTGGATCTGGCTTTAAAGGAAATGGAAGAGGAAAGACAGGAAGTAATCAGCCGGGTTCAAGAAGAAGGCTTGAAAGAATTAAGGAGGGTTAAACAGGAAGCGGCTCAGGCTCTGCTGGAATTCAAGCAATTGCTTAAAGATAAAGATAAACCTCCCAAATGGCATGAGATTGAAGAAAAAAGGCAGAAAATCAAACAGATTAAGGTCCATCGTGGCCTGGAGGAGGTGGAAACCGAAGATCAGGCAGGAAGCATAGAAGCAGGGGATTATGTACGGATAAAAAACATTAATCAAAAAGGGTATGTATTGGGCAGTCATGGAGCCCAGGGAGAACTCAGTATTCAGGTAGGGGGTATGAAATTTAACGTAAGGCCGGAAAACCTGGTTAAAATAACGCAACCGGTCAGATCTGACCAACCCCTGCGAAGAGAGAGCTTCCTGCACAAAGCTCAGAAGATATCCAAAGAAATAGATGTTAGAGGAAAACTATCTGATGATGCAGTATTGGAGATTGACAGATACCTGGCTGATGCTCTCCTGGTAGGTTTGGATTCAGTTAGGCTTATTCATGGCAAAGGGACCGGAGCCTTAAGAGCTGCGGTGCAAAAATATCTTAAGACCCATCCTCAGGTCAAGGCCTTTAGAGATGGATTGCCAGAAGAGGGAGGACATGGGGTAA
>CAZPSR010000030.1:0-14953 GCA_964589135.1 uncultured Syntrophomonas sp. | reverse complement strand
ACTCTTCTCCACCCATGTGTATCACTCCAATAATTCCTCATATTTATCTTAACATTATTTATTTCAAAAAAAAACCCGTTCTTAGTGAAATAAATCGCAATTTTATTATTTTTCTCCCTCCCTCAGCCGCTTTAGCCCCCAAACTAAAACCCTGTTTATTAAATATTATGAATTAAGCATAGAAATGAACACTTTCTTATCTGTTGCTTAGAATAAAGTAAGGGGAGTGAGAATATATGTATATTGTAAAGCCTAAAATCATACAGGTATATGATAGTTTTTTTCAGGCTGAAAAGGGGTGGGCTCCACCGGGGGTATCTCTCATAGCCGCCAACAAGATGTGGCCCTGCACCCGAGGAGAGGGAGCAATAGTGGCTATTGTGGATACAGGCATCGATTATGAGCACCAGGATTTAAAAGCCAATGTCCTGGGGGGGATTAGTTTTGTCCCCGGAGAACCTGATTATCGTGATTTGAATGGACATGGAACTCATGTGGCAGGTATTATTGCTGCCAATGGGGGATTACTGGGGGTGGCACCGGAAGCCAAAATGCTGGCGGTAAAAGTACTGAGTAAAGATGGCTTTGGGTCTTATGCCGATATTGTTCAGGGCTTGAGGTGGGCCAGGAATTGGAGGGGGCCCGGAGGAGAAACAGTAAATGTGGTAAACATGAGCCTGGGAGGGCCTTTTCCCAATCCCTCCATGCATCAGGAGATCATCAGATTGGTTGGGGCTGGAGTAACGGTGGTTTGTGCGGCAGGCAACTCCGGAGATGCTGACCTCAATACCCGGGAGATATCGTATCCGGCCTATTACCGGGAGAGTTTGGCTGTAGGAGCAGTAGACTTAAAGACTGGTATTGCGGATTTCAGCAATTCCAATGAACGTATTGATGTGGTGGCTCCTGGGGTGGATACTTATTCTACCTATCCCGATGGTAAATATGTAAAGCTTTCCGGTACCTCTATGGCTTCCCCCCATGTGGCTGGGGCGGCGGCTTTGATTTATTCTCGTACCCAACAAAGGTTCGGACAATTTATTTCGCCAGGCGAAGTAAAAAACCTCTTGCACTACCAGGCCATAGACCTGGGGCAGGCAGGTTTTGATCCCCTTTATGGCTATGGCCTGTTTAGTTTCAACCTGGCTGGCGGTAAATCCATTTGCGTGAAGGCAGGTCAAACCCAGTATTGGGTAAATAATAAAAAATATTCTTTTCAAGATCCCATTGTGTCCATAGAGGGTACGGTATATGCTCCTCTACAGGAAATATGTGAACTGCTGAATACCGCATCAGCCTATAGTGCTGGGGAAGAATTAGTGGAAATCTGGTCCTAAATAAGCATCCGGGATGACACTGATGACCTTTTTCTGGAATATAAAAAAGAAGGGGATTTTCCCTATATTGTAGAATAGCTTTGGTAGGGGACTACACAACCAGATAGGGGGATGATGTTATGTCACAAAAGTTGCACATATTTGCTGTGTCAGACTCTGTTGGTGAAACTGCCGAAAAAATAGCCATAGCTTCAGTTCTGCAATTCGAAGTAGACCGGAATGTTACGCGTTTTTCCCGGGTCAACAAGGAAGAACAGGTTAGAAATATTGTATCCCAAGCCGTAGCAGAAGATGCAATTATCGTCTATACCATCGTAAAACCGGAGTTAAGCAAATTCATGGAAATCCATGCAGCTGAACAAGGTATAATGGCAGTAAATGTTATGAATCCTTTACTCAAAGTAATAGAGAGCAAAACCGGGTTACAACCTGCTTATATCTCTGGTTTGACCCACGCTATGGATGATCAGTACTTCAATCGTATGAAAGCCATTGAGTTTACCATTGAACATGATAATGGACAAAGTCTGGAAACAATACACGAAGCTAATTTGATTGTTCTGGGTTTGCCCCGGACCTCCAAGACTCCATTGTCCATGCATTTAGCCAATTTGGGAATTAAGGTGGCCAATTATCCAATAGAAATGGATACCGAGATTCCTCAGGAGATCATAAATCTCAAAGGTAAAGTGCCTATGGTAGGACTGACCATCGATATAGATACCTTGATGAAGCTTCGCCAGGAGCGGATGAGAAGCTTTGATTTGCCTGGGGACATCGAAAGTCTGGATGAGCTGGTGGCTGAGGAACTGGATAATGCTTATCGTATTTATGCCCGACTAAAATGTCTGGTTATTGATGTTACCATGGAAGATATCGAAACCATCGGCAATACCATCACTCATAAGTTCAGTCTGCCTTTAAGGGTAACCCATCACCGCTGCTAGAAGAGTATATACGGGGCTGGGAGATTATCCTCTCCCGGCTTTTATTTTGCTTTTATTGAGGGCGGAAATCCTTTGGCAACCCTTACTATGAACCCAGGAAAAAGCATTATTATGGCTTTGGAGGGGAAAGTGGGAGGCCCACGGTCCCCGGTAAATCCACTTTCCCTAAAACTGGCTGCTACCAACCGGCAAGGAGAAGAAAGCTATGCATTATGTTTATATATTAAAATGCAGTGATGGCACCTATTATACCGGATATACCACTGATTTACCCAGCCGGCTGAAAAAACATAATAAAGGCCAGGCCAGCCGTTATACCAGGGGAAGACTGCCAGTTGAATACCTTTATTGGGAGGTGGCTCCAAGCAAGGGCCAGGCCCTGAAAAGAGAGCTGGAAATAAAGAAAATGAAACGCACGGCCAAAGAAAGGCTGATTTACAGCGGCAAACCTTCTGTTAATGAGGGGATATAGTCCTTCCATACATAAAAAACCAGCTTGGGGGGAAAATATACTTGAGTTATTTTAATTTAGGAGGTTGCAGCAATGGCTGAATTAAAAGGCAGAATAATCACTAAAGAATCTTTGGTAAACAGCAGTCCCTATGTTAAAGAACAGTGGGAAGGTTTACTGGTATGTATGAATGAGGATGGTTTGTATGATATAGGCGTACAGTTGAATGACCAAGACGTTTTAGTGGTGGACCAGGCCAAGGAGACCAATGTAAGAGAACGGATTCAGAACTGGGCGGCCCAGGTGCAGGATATAAAAAGCCAATACGGTACTACCCATTACCCCCAACCCAACTTGCAGGACTAGTGTAACTGGGGGATGGTCTGAGACTACTGGAAAAGTCTATCGGGGGAGGCATAAATATAGCTAGGCTCAGTCTGGTCATAAACAAGATTAACTCTTGGTGATTAGCTCCAGGGTACATTGCCAATGGGCTCCGTGCTCTTCGCCTCCTTTCATCCATCCTTATGCTGGATTTTGTTTCCCATTCTTTTAGGCGGTCGCCAGTAGATTTACCCATAAGCTACTTCGTGGAGACCAATGAAAAGAATGTGAACCAGGCAGGCAGGTATTGGTCTTTGGATAAAGGGTCTCATCAGGGCATGGTGGGACTTAAAGGTATGGGATGGGTGGTTAGAGGTAGAGAAGCTGGGTTATGATAGGGGAGGAGGGGTATGAGTATGAATTATGGTGAGTATGTGAAGTTTCCTTTGGAAGATAGGGACTGGCTGAAGAAGATGATCTTGGGATGTGTCATATTGATCATACCTATAGTAAACATTTTAGCTTTAGGTTATTATATGGAATGCATCCGCTTGGGGATACAGGGCAAGACCTATCTTCCAGAATGGTCTGATTGGGAATATTATTTCCGCCAGGGTATGATGGCCTTGCTCATATTTATTGTCTATCTGGGTATTCCATTGTTCTTGACTCTCATTTTACATATAATTCCCATACTGGGAGTAATGGTTTCTTCCATAGTGATCCTTTTGGCCGGAGCCCTGGTGCCCATGGCCTTAGCCGGTGCAGCCCGGGACAATCATATTAGTGCTGCTTTTAGCTTTGGTGAGGTGTTCTACCGGGTTAAACAGGCTATGGACCATTATGCGCCCGCTTACCTGATTATGGTAGTTGTTATCGCCGTTGCTCCAGTTATTGTGTTTGGCATTCCCATCATTTTATTCCTCGGGGTCTTTTTAATGTTTTATGCCACAGTAGTGTTTTCCAATTATATCGGCCAACTCTATGGACGGTACTGATCCCACCTGTCAATTATCGGAATCGTAGAAGTCATAGCCTGCGATTTCGAAGGTTTCGCCCCGGTCGGACATGGCTCCGCTAAAACTAATGTCTTCCTCGGCGGGGCGGGTGAAATTGTCGGTAGTCTTGCGAGCGCATTGGATGCATTGGGTGGTATGAATCAGCCTATCCAGTCTTTCCGGCTCGATGGCTTGGCCGCAAATGGAGCAAATACCGTATTGACTGTTTTGGTAGCGGTTCAAGGCATCATTTACTTTTTGTAGTTCTAATTCCATCATTTCTAACAGGCCCGCATCTTTTTCCCGCTCGTATAATTCACTGCCCACATCAGCTGGATGCTGATCGTACATGGACAATTCGTCGGTAGTTTCCCTTATCGTTATCATCAAGCTATCTTTCTTGCGCTCTATGGCCTTTTGTAGGTCTTGTTTTTTATCTAATAATTTCTGTTGTAAATCCATATTAAACCCCTCTGTTATAATTAATTATTGATTGCGGCTTCATGGGAATAAGCCCCGACCCCGATCTCTTTGTTTCGCCCAGCCTGCAGTTGTAGAAAAAAATTAGAGATAGCTCAGGGTTCGGGCTTTTACGTACAGCTTGGGCTTTTTACACCTTTTGGCTTGGCTGTTAGTTCAACATCTATTATTATGCTCGGGTCAGGCAATTAAGATACATGAAAAATAGTGCTGGTAGAAAAGTTAGAAGTTAAGTAGAACTTAATTATTCCGAACAGATTCCAGGAAATGTCAAGGCAGGACTTGGGCTGCCAGCAGCGAAATACTATATAAAATTAACTGGGGGAGGGAAGATTTGATGAAGAAGGTTAAAGTATTGGGTATCTCGGGAAGTCCCCGCCACGCTAATACCGAGACTCTGGTCAACGAGGCTTTAAAAGCGGCTCAGGAATTGGGACAGGTAGATACTGAACTAATTTCCCTGGCTGGGTTGGAGATTAATCCCTGTGAAGGCTGTAATAAGTGCTATGGCTATTCCCAAGGAGCATCTTGGGATCGCTTGTGTTATAAACACGATGACGATGTGACTATGATTTACCATAAAATCCGTGAAGCCGATGGCATCATAGTGGGTTCACCAGTTTATACTGGAGATATTACTGCTAAATTGAAGGCTTTAATGGAACGGGGGGCTTGTTTTTGTCATTACTCGGCCTCGCCGGTGGCAGGGGGTATTCGCAATAAGGTAATAGGAGGGATAGTGGTGGCCTTTGAGCGCCGGGGAGGGCAGGAGGGTGCTTTGCAGAGCATCTGGAGGTGGGCTACCGGAATAATGTTTTCCTATGTGGTAGGGGCGGTTCCCTTTCCTGATGATCCGCCTCCCCAAGCTTCTGCTTTAGGGGGGCTGGCCGATACCTGTGATTCATCGGCGGGATTGGGCAAATACGGTGCGCTGCCCCAGACCACTCGCACTCAACCTCCCAACAGCGGGGTTTTTAATCTGCGTTCAGTTAGGAATCTAGGGAAAAACGTAGCATTAGGCGCCCTGTTGATCAATCGGGGCACCGTGGCTCTGCAGTCCGAGGGAATAAAGATACCTCCTTTGCCTTTGACCTCTTTTCCGGAAAAAATCCTGCAGCCCAATTCTTATTTAAAGCAGCTGCGGGAAGGCAAGCTAGAGGCCCCCGCCTATCAAGTAAGCCCAGAATAAATCACAGGCGGACTAGGACGCAGGGTCAAGGAACCTGTCCCCGTCTCAATGTGATTTACTAGCGATGATTTAGTGCATAATAATCCATATAGGAGGTGCTGATTAAAGAACATGGAGTGGGAATTTTTCAAAAAGAATAAAGATGAGATTAAAAACATTAAGGAAGAAACGGTAAGGGAGTTCTTTAAACAATCATCCAGGTGGCAAAGAAAGGCCATCAAGTATATTAATAATCCAACTGAAGCAAGAAGGCTGCTGAATGAGGCGGTTAATAAGGCCTCTCTGAACCGGAGCGGTCCCTTGAATGATATATGGGACTCTCTGCAAACCTTGTTTGGTCTGATTAAAGATTGGATTACAGGTGATTATCGTGATATTCCTTTTAAGGCTTTGTTATTGATACTAGCCGGGATAGTATATTTTGTTACTCCCATTGATATTATACCGGAGTTTATTGTGGGTCTGGGGTTGCTGGATGATGCGGTAATTCTGGGCTGGATTATAAGCCAGATAGGCAGGGAATTGGACGATTACCGGGGTTGGAAAAGCAAGGGCCAAGTAATAAATATTGAAGCCAGCCAAGTGGATTAAAATGGAGGTGTAAAAATGAAAAATACCAAGTTGATCCTATTCATGTTGACCGTCGCTCTGTTTGGAATCCTGTTTAGTACCCTGGATATTTTCCCGTTTTCCGGCTGTGGGCCGTAAACTGGGTGGAGTTGCTTCCTTATTAGTGTATTTGCAATCCAACTGTAATATAATGTAGAACAGAAGTAGAACATCGAATTGGTAAAACTGATAGGGGAGGGAATGGACTTGAGTCACGAAAGAGTAGAGGTTGATTATGGTATTTTGGTTAGGGAGTTGGAAGAGGGATTGGATGCTTTTAGGCAGGGATTTCCCTTGGACAGTTTTCGGAAGGGGGATTACCAGCAGTATCCGGTCATAACCTTATTGGCCTGTAGTGATTCTCGAGTGCCCGGGAATATGGTGGGCAATATGTTTAACCGGGTGTTCACGGTTGAGAATATCGGCAACCAGGTAAAGACTGGGGAAGGATCAATACTCTATGGGTTGCTCCATTTAGGCACTCCTTTTATGATCGTTTCCGGTCATAGTGATTGCGGAGCCATTAAAGCGGCCAGTTCCGATTTTTCCGGTGAGCCGGAGGCCTTAAGAAGGGAACTGGAAACGGTTCAGCAGTCTCTGACCCAAGGCCAGGCAGCGATGAAGACTAGTCTGGCTGATGACGATAAGCTGAAATATACTCACTTGGCCGAATTGAATGTGGACGTACAGATTGAGTATCTTTTAAGCTATCCAGAGATTAAGGAACTGGTGGAGCACAAGCATTTGTATATTCTAGGAACCATGCTGGATCTGCATGATGTATATAAGGGTGGCTATGCCCACACTTACCTGAGCAATGTAAATGGAGAAAAGGATCCGGATCTTATTAAAGGCTATACCGAGTTGGGCTCATTAACGGCCAGGGCCAGACGATTATAAGACTAAGTTAACTTTGGGGCCTGGCTCCAAAGTTAACTTTACTGGGTGTTGATTTGGAGGACAATTTATAGTGGAGTTTTCATGGCGGGAAGTACTTTTTGCCTTTCTGGGTGGACTGGGCTTGTTTTTATTTGGGCTCAGGTTTATGTCAGATGCACTGCAATCAGTGGCCGGCAATAGTATGCGCAGCATTTTGGAACAGGGCACCCGTACCCCCCTTAGAGGGGTATTCACCGGGGCTCTGGTTACGGCTTTAATACAAAGCAGTAGTGCTACAACCGTATTAACAGTGGGTTTGGTTAATGCTCAACTACTGACTCTCCGGCAGGCTATCGGGGTAGTCATGGGGGCCAATATTGGCACCACCCTTACTGCGTATCTGATAGGGTTTAATTTACAAGACTATGCCCTTCCCATTATCGGGGTAGGGGCAATAGTCTATATGTTCTTTGAGGATAAAAAAGCCAAACTGGTGGGGCAGGCTATCTTTGGCTTCGGAGTTCTTTTTTTTGGCCTGACTATTATGGGTCAGGGTATGAAGCCATTAAAGGATCTGCCCTATTTTATTGAGCTCATGACCAGTGTGCAGAACCATTCAGAACTAGGAGTTCTAATCGGTATGGTGTTTACCTCTATTGTACAGAGCAGTAGTGCTACTATCGGTGTTCTGCAGGAACTGGCATATCAGGGAGCGGTCACTTACCATCAGGCGGTACCGATTTTATTTGGCGACAATATTGGTACTACCATTACTGCCCTTTTGGCGGCTCTGGGGGCTAGTGTGGCTGCTCGCCGAACTGCTCTCACTCATTTTATTTTCAATGCCCTGGGCACTTTGATTTTTCTGCCCCTATTTAAGATAGGGGTTTTTCAAAAAATGGTCATGCTGTTTACCAATTATATCTTTATCCTTTTGCCAGGTTCTACCGGCAGTTGGGAGACCTTGAATATCAAACTGCAAATAGCTCAGACCCATGCCGTATTCAATATCAGCAATACCATGATTCAGCTGCCGATGGTTGCGGTCTTGGCTTTTATTGTTACCAAGCTGATTCCTGATTCCAAGGAGGAGGATCTGCGCCAGGTATGGTACATAGACAAGCGCTTTTTAAACAATCCTGCTTTTGCCTTGTCCCAGGCTACCAGGGAAACCCTGCGGATGGGGGAGATGGCTCGGGAGGCTTTTAGCAATGCCATTGAATATTTTCAAAACCACAAGCCCAAGCTCTACCAAAGATCAATGATCTTGGAGGAATCCATAGACAGGCTCGAAAGGGAGATTACTGATTATATTGTATTGGCTTCCCAAAAGAACCTGACTCCGGAGAATTCTCATCATGCCTATGTAATATTGCAGGTTTTAAATGATATCGAAAGGGTGGGGGACCATTGTGAGAATATTATTGAGCAGGCAGATTATGCCATCAGAACTGGAGTTGTTTTTTCCGGCCAAGCCCAGGTGGAACTGCAAACGATTATTGATATCGCTGGGGAAACCCTGGATCTAGCCATGCAGCTCTTCGATACCAAGGATGAGAAGATGGCCCATAAGGTAATTCAAAACGAAATAATGCTTGACCACTTACAGGCTGAGTATAGAAGAGCCCACATTCGAAGGCTGAATGAAGGGGTATGCAATGGGAGCAATGGGGCGGTTTTCCTGGACATGCTTTCCAATCTGGAAAGAATCAGCGACCACTGTAACAATATAGCTCATTATATACTTGATGATGAATAATCCCTCCCTGGGGGCTCCAGTTATTAATCTGCTTTGGCTTATTATGGTATTTTTGCTGCGGGCATTATGCTTGGTCCCGCCGTCACACTTCGAGCACTTCGAGCACTACTGATGTTCCGCTTCGCTCCACAGTTAAGGTTCACCCGGTCTTATTTTGGTGGCTTGAGAGCTTCGGTTGGCAGTAAGTGGCGAGGCACCTGGAGCAATCTGCTCCATTATACTTCACCTTCCCCTTCCTTAATTATTTGAGGGTAAGCGAAACAAAACTGTGGTCCTGTGCAGCAGGGCGCTCCAACCGAACATAACCCTGGTGTGCACTACCTGACCAACCGACCAACTTCTCCCTTTCTACTTTCCACCTTCCAATACCTGGCGGTAAAGGGCGGTGTGGGCTTTAAACTCTCTTGGGGCTTGGAAATTCAGCTCTACCAATTGGGCTGCGGCTTGGCCCAGCCTCTGTTTTAGCTGGGGGTCAAGTATCAGGCGCCTAGCTGCTTCCTGTAGTTCAGAGCTGTTCTTAGCATAGAATCCTTGCCTACCATCTTCTATGATGCCCAGGTTGCCTGGCACTGCAGTCAATAGGGCTGGTAGGCCTAAGCTCATGGCTTCCAGAGCTGCTTGGGGCTGTCCCTCAGCTTGGGAGGTATTCAGGACCACGTCGGCCAGTCCATAATAGGCTTGCACTTGGTGGTGGGGGATTTCTCCCAGGTAAGTGACCCAGGGCAGATCTTTGATTCGCTTCATTATCCTTTTACTGTAATCATCGTCTATGGCCGCCCCTAAAACAAGCAATCTAAGCTGGGGGTGTTGGGGCCACAGCTGGGATAGGGCATCCAAGGCCAGTTCGATGTTTTTTACTTCTCTTAGTCCACTGGGCAGAATAAACACGAAATCACTGGCCTCTAAGCCCAGTTTTTTTCGATCCAGGGAAAGAGCGGGCTCCAGTTGTACTCCCTGGGGAATGGAGTGCAGTTTGCCCTGGAATTCAGGATAAATTACCGCCAGAGTTGATAAAAAGGCCTGGTTAAATACAATTATTCTTTGTACAGCTCGCATGGCAGCCAGGACCGCTACTTTATGGGCCCCTAAGAGGTCATAGTTTATATCAGTACCGGTCATGGTCAAGACCAGAGGCAGTTGGCCCAGCTCTGGCATCTTCTCCAAGACCCGGGAGAACTTGAGGCCATGGAAGCCATGTACCAGGTGATAGCGGTCCTGAGCCAGCCCCTGATGCAGGGTATTGGCCCAGCCCTGGTCTTCCAGCGATAATAGGTCAACCTCTATGGCCATTCTTCTTAGGCCATTCTGGATTCTTTCGCTGGTCAGGGAATTGCCTCGCTGACTGCGATGAAATGGGGTTAAGAGCAAAATTCTTTTTCCTTTCAGATGAGCAGCATCAGCATTAGCTAGCACAGCGGACCCCCCATCTTAATCACTTGAAAGGCTTCACAGAATTGGCCTTGGCCGCTCATTACTCCCCGATAGCGATTAAGGCCTTGTACGGCCTCGTCATACTTGATCATTTGCAGCTGGGATTGGTGACAACGAAGGGCCTTCAGCTTGTCAAGCATAAAGGGACTTATGTCCTCTATATAGGAAGTCTCTTGCAGGGGAGTCCAGACTTCGTAAGCCAAAATATTAGGGGTGGACCAGGGAGGGGCCAGGCAATCCTGAAACCATGGTCCGGCCGCCTTGTTACAGGCCTCATGCACCAATTGCCAGGTAAACTGATGATCCCGCACTGCATCCTGGGCGTGGGGGACATAAATAAGGGAGGGTCTTTCTTCCCGGATAATATTGACCAGGGTCAGGAGGTTTTCCCGGCTGTAGGAAATATAACCATCAGGCATCCCCAGGAATCTTATTTGCTGGATGCCCAGACTGGCTGCAGCCTGCCGGGCTTCTTCTTCTCTTATTACAGCCAGATCGGCTTTCTTGTATTGGTGGCTGCCTGCTTCGCCGGAGGTCAGGTATACCACCTGAACTTGATGGCCCTCTCTTATATATTTGGCCATACTGCCCCCACAGGCAATAATGTCGTCATCCGGGTGGGGAGCGAATACCAGTATGTTTAACATAAAAGCCTCCTTATTCTTAAATGTCAGCTATATCTGATATTACTAGAGAGGAAGGGAAAAATAAACAGAAATAGGGCAGATACTTTAGTTTAATACCACTATCCCCTTACAATTGGCCTAATTAATGGGTCTATAGATAATAGGGCTAGAGGCATAGAGGATGATTCTAATTTATTGAAGAAATAATATGTATGGAAACAAGGGAGCAGAGCCTTAAGAATTTTGCCAACGGGGGTGCCGAAAATGATAGTATTTATCTCCATTGATGATACTGATAACCTCTACCAGGGATCTACCGGACAGACCGCCAACGGCCTGAGAAAGCTGTTGGAGGAGCAGGGCTGGGGACAGACGGCGGCGGTAACTCGCCACCAACTCCTGGTCCATCCGGATATTCCTTATACTTCCCATAATAGTGCCATGTGTTTTAAAGCAGAGCTTATTCCGGAGGTCTGGGAGGATTTGATAATGGCTGCCGGCCGTTATCTGGAAAGGTGCAAGGCCCCGGGTTCAGATCCCGGTTTGTGCATAGTGCGGGAAGACTGGGTACAATACCCATCAGAGCTCCTGGCCTTTGGTTATCGGGCTAAAGCCCATATAATCACCAAAAGAGAGGCTTATCTGGCAGCTAAACGATCAAGGGTTCATCTATCCGAGCATGGTGGCAGTGGGGAGGGGATTATAGGTGCACTGGCCGGGGCAGGATTAAGAATGTCAGGAAATGATGGACGTTTTCAAGGTCGTTTGGAGCTTAAGGATGCCGGGGAGGTCATGACGGTAGAGGAGATAAAACAGCTGAGTGATATAGAGTCAGTGGAGACCGTGGAAGGTTATGTCTTGCCGGAAACAGAAGAGGTGGTAATGGGCGAAGTGATTAAAACTGTATTATTGGATCATAAACGCAAATTATTGGTATACCGAAACCGCTCAGATCGCTGGCAAAACTATAGCAAACAGCAGTTGCGCCAGTATTAGTATTCTCCTTTAAGGAAGCGGCGGGTTCTTGGGTCCTGGGGATTATGGAACAGACCCCGGGTGGGGCCCTCTTCGATAATGTGACCTTCCCAGAGCAAGCTGGTTTGTTGGGCCAATCTGCGGGCCTGGAAGAAGTTGTGGGTGATCAGCACAATAGTAGTGGAGTATTGCTGATTGATATGCTGGATATATTGTTCAATTTCCAGAGAACTGGAGGGATCAATATTAGAGGTGGGCTCATCCAGGAACAAAACTCGGGGCCTCACCGCCAGGGCCCGGGCAATAGCCACCTTTTGGGTTTCTCCACCGGACAGGTAGCGGGCCGGGGCGCCGATAAAGTCCAGCATCCCTAAAAGCTCCAGGCTCTCCTGCACTCTTTTTTGTATTTCCTTTTTCGGGCTTTTCCTGGCTCTCAAACCATAGGCTACATTGTAGTAGACCGAACCTTCAAACATAAAGGAGGACTGAGTTACCATGGCCATTTGCCTTCTGAGTTGCAGAAGCTGAGAGGGCTGCCAGCTCACCTTTTCTCCCAGGACCTCCAGATCTCCGCCGTCATTGGTGATCAAAAGTGCCATTATTCTTAAGAGAGTGGTTTTCCCTGATCCATTGGGTCCCAAGAGGCAATGGATATTTCCCGCCCTGATTTCCAAACCTTCGGCATTCAGTACCTGACGTTCTCCATAAGATTTAGTAATATTAGATAATTTGAATAGTACTGTCATCTTTAAAGGACCTCTTTTCCAGCTTCAAAATAAGCAGCATAATTATAAAGGCCAGGATCAGCAGTATAATTCCAATGCCCAGGGCTTGACTATCGTGGCCCATTCTGGTTTCCAGCACAATAGAGGTAGTCAAAACCCGGGTTTTGCCCTGTATATTGCCGCCCACCATCATTACTGCTCCTACTTCAGCAATCAAGCGCCCCAGGGCCGTAGTCAGGGCAGCTATTATACCCATCCGCGCTTCCCGGATAATGCTCAGTATCGCCTGGGTGCGGGTAGCCCCTAGCATAACGGCAGTATCATATACTTCTTGCCTTTGGGTCATCACCGCCCGGGCAGTCAAACCGGCTACCAGGGGAAAGCCCAATAACACTTGGGCTATGATCATAGCGCTGGGGGTAAACAAGAGTTGCCACTCTCCCAAGGGACCCCGGTTGCTCAGAACCAGGAATACTATTAATCCTGCCAGGACCGGAGGCAGTCCCATGAGGGTGTAGATTATATTAAGAATTAATTTGCGACCGGTAAAGTTTTTTAAGGCTAGGAAAGTGCCGGCAGGAATCCCTAAGAAGCCGGCTGCCAGCAGGGCGGTAAGGGATACCTGAAGAGTTAGAAGAGTGACCTGGATCAACTCCGGGTCCAGAGATAGTATCAATAATATGCCTTCTTTTACTCCTTGTCCTATAACATCCATCTTTAATCCCTACTTGAAGAAACTCGGAAGCAGGGGATGAGAAATTCATCTCCTGCTCCTGTATTATATCCTTTTTTATGTATTATTTGGCATCGGGAATAAACAACGACTGGTCATATTGATCTTTGCCAAATTCTTCGATTAAAGCCTGAGTTTCGTCGCTGATTATCCATTGAATAAAGGCAGTGGCTCCGTCATAGTTAATATTGGGGTATTTTTCCGGGCTAACGGCAATAACACCATAGGGGTTGAAGAGTAGTTCATCACCTTCAACTATGGCTTCCAGTGAGTAGTTGCCCTGGTTAGCCAGATAAGTAGCTCGGTCAATCAAGGTATAACCTTGCATTTCGTCGGCCATGCGATAGGTGTCCCCCATACCTTTTCCTACTGAATTGTACCAATCTCCGGTCGGTTCAATTTCGGCCGCCTTCCAGATGGTCAATTCCTTTTTATGGGTTCCCGATTCATCTCCCCGGGATAGGAAAATCGCTTCATTTTCAGATATTTGGGTAAATGCTGCTACCGCATCATTGCCGCCCTTAATTCCTGCTGGATCTGCAGCTGGCCCAATAATAAGAAAATCGTTGTACATTACGTCATGACGGTCAACTCCATGACCGGCAGCAACAAACTCGTCCTCCGCTGCCCGAGAGTGAACCAGCAATACATCAGCATCTCCGGATTCACCCATACTCATTGCGGCTCCTGAACCAACCGCAATTACTTCTACCTCATAGCCGGTTTTGGCTTCAAAGTCGGGTAGTATTACATCCAGCAAGCCTGAATCCTGGGTGCTGGTGGTAGTGGCCAAAGTTAACTGGGGATTTTCTGGGGTATTTACCGCCTGCTGTTGGGGATCTGGTTCTTCTTGCTGTTGACATCCGGCGATAGCAAATACTGAGACCAGCATAGCCATTATCAACAAAACAGATAATAATTTGTGATTTCTAAACTTTCGCAAAGCCTTTACCTCCCAATTATTGATTATATGCTATAAAAAAGAAATAGCAGTATTTTCTGCCCCAATAGGCTAAGACAACTGCTAATTTGCTTTCATAGGCATCGTCTCCTTTCCCAACAGGAGGCCTGCCGGTTTCCCAGCAAACCCTAACGATCTACGGACCATGGCCAAAAACTTTAGGTTCCAAAGATTCGGAGATTAAATGTTTTTCTAGTCCTTATTATTCGAGAATTACACAAATTTGTCAAGACAAGCGATAGTATATGTCATTATCATCCTTTACGCAGTAGTCAGTTAGCAGCCCTTCTTCCCTATTGGCAGCAAGCATAATACTGCTGTAGAAACCCAATTAAATCCCGGTCGGGCTTTACGTTCTAAGGATTTGGGGATACGGGTTTTTTACTGTTCTGCCGTTAAGCTTTGGCATAAAAAATTAGAAAAAGATGCTGAAAGTATCGAAATCTACTTTTCTCTGCAGTGCCACAAGTAACCATCTCTGCTTGATCAAGTGCCCATAACTTAACACCCTGGGATCAGTATATTTTAG
>CAZPSR010000029.1:0-15398 GCA_964589135.1 uncultured Syntrophomonas sp. | reverse complement strand
GAAAACCAGGGTAAAATAAGGGTAGCCAAGATTAATGTGGACGAAAATCAGTCTTTGGCCGTGCAATATGGAATAAGGTCTATTCCTACCCTGTCCTTTTTTAAGGGCGGGGAAGAAGTCAAAAGAATAGTAGGAGCTCAAGGCAAAGCTCAGCTGCAAAAAGTTATCGACCAAGTGATTGGATAAATTAATCTAATAAAGTTTAATTATATCCCGGTAGGGTTCTGCCGGGATATATCTTTATTCAGATTCTTCTTCTTCCACTGTACAGTAGTAACTTTCGCCTTCCTGTAAAATGTACTCGCAGCCCTGGCAATCGTTACCCATTACCGCTAGGTCCTTTAAAAGACAAAAAATAAAATTACCCATTATTATTTCGCTTTTCATATTAAGCCTCCTTCTATTACTTGGACTTGTTGTTCCGAAGGGTTTCATTCATAAATTCTTGGATTTTCACTTCATGGCCTGCCCTTCCGGGCTGATAAAATATGCTACCTATCATATTTTCAGGCAGATAATGCTGACTGACATAGCCCCCATAATCATGGGGATATTTATAAGCGATGCCTTTTTTCATCAGCTGCTTGGATTGGGAGTGAGAAGAGTCGGCAATAGGTGAAGGTACTTTAATCTCGGGGGATTTCCTTACCGCTCTCAGGGCTTTTTCGATGGCCACCAGACTACTGTTGCTTTTAGGGGCGGTAGCCAGGTAAATGGCAGTCTGGGCCAGAGGTATCCTAGCTTCCGGCATACCTACCATTTGAACTGCTTGAGCTGTTGCCACAGCCAGTTTCAAGGCCTCAGGGTCAGCCAGTCCAATATCCTCAGCAGCATGAATGACCAGCCTCCTGGCTATAAACATAGGATCCTCCCCTCCTTCCAGCATTACTGCCAGCCAGAATAATGCTGCATCCGGATCTGATCCCCGAATGCTTTTGATAAAAGCTGAAATGCTGTCATAATGAGCATCTCCTCGCCGATCATATTTCAACAAAGGGCGGGAAAGGATCGGCTCCAGCAACCCCAAATCGATAATTAATGGATCACCCTGATCCAAATAAGTATTGGCTGCTGTTTCTATTATATTTAGAGCCATGCGGGCATCTCCTTTGCAGAAGGCAGCAATGGCTGATATTCCTCCTGGGGTAATAGAAATCTGGTAATTGCCCAGGCCGTGTTCTGGGTCCTGGAGGGCTTGCTGAATCAGCTTAGCCAGGTGTTTTTCCTGCAAAGGCTCCAGGATATATAGCTTTAGGCGAGAGAGCAAGGCGTTATTAAGCTCAAACAAGGGATTTTCGGTAGTTGCTCCAATCAGCAAAAGAGTACCATCTTCAACAAAGGGAAGCAAAACATCCTGCTGGCTTTTATTAAAACGATGGATCTCATCTACAAATAATATGGTCTTCTGCTGATAATACTTTAACCTTTGAGCCGCATCGGCGGCTATTTTACGAATATCATTGACTCCTGCGGTAACTGCCAGGATGGATTCAAAATGAGCCCGAGTCATCCGGGCAATAATGCTAGCAATAGTAGTCTTGCCTGTTCCCGGGGGGCCAAAAAGAATCAAGGAATGCAAGTGATCCTGGTCTATTAACTGGCGCAAGGGGGCCGAGGGGGCTAAAAGATGATCCTGGCCCACTACCTGGTCCAGGGTGCGGGGACGCATTCTATAAGCCAGCGGGGCTGTTTCCGGCTTGCCCAGGTCAAATAAATCCATCTTCTTGTCTCCTTTAAGGACAATAGTTGCTGCCGTTATTATAGAACAAAACAGCCTCAACCCACAAGCAAACAAGGGGTGAAGGTCACTTCTTGGTCCACCCCTTCTTTGCTTGTTATGGATTATTTATTAATGGTACAATGACCGATAAAGGAGGGCTTAAGGGTGAAGATTGCAGTATTAATGAGTGGTGGAGTCGACAGCACTATGGCGGCTGTACTACTTAAAGAAGAGGGTTACCATATTAGCGGTTTAACTATGATAAACTGGGATACCAATGCTGCTGAGGCAGCCGCCCGAGCAGCCCGTTATCTGGGTATAACTCATGAGGTAGTGGATTTGCAAAGGGTCTTTTACCAACAAGTAATAGAGTACTTTTATCGTAGCTATGAAAAGGGCCTTACCCCTAATCCCTGTGTGGAGTGTAATCGGCACATTAAATTTGGGGTCTTACTGGACTATGCCCTTAAACAGGGTTTTGATCAGGTGGCTACCGGGCACTACGCCCGGATAGAATTGGATAAGAAGCGGAATCGCTGCCTGCTCCTAAAAGGCTTGGATCCCCGGAAGGACCAGAGTTACTTTTTGTATGGGTTACAGCAGAAACAGCTGAAACACAGTCTGTTCCCCCTGGGCGAGCTTAAAAAGCAAGAGGTGGTGGAAATGGCCCGGGAGGCTGGTGTCCAAGGGGTTGATAAGGGGGAGAGCCAGGAGATATGCTTTATAAAAGATGATTATCGGGATTTTATCAAAGAGCAGGTAGAATACAGGCCTGGTGATGTGGTAGATAAGGAGGGAAGGGTATTGGGCAGCCACCGGGGGCTTCCATTTTATACTATTGGCCAACGCCGGGGGCTGGGAATAAGCGCTGGTCGCCCTATTTATGTGCTAAATTTGGATACCCAGGCCAACCGATTGCTGGTTGGGGAAGAGCAAGATCTGTATCAGGACTGGGTGTTGATGGGGAAGAATAACTTTATTTACCAGGAAAATATTCATGAGCCGGTAAGGGTAGAGGCTAAAATAAGATATAGCCATCACCCGGCACCTGCTGGTCTGGAAAAAGTTATGGGTGTAAATGATCAGCTGCGGCTGATGTTTAAACAAGGGCAGCGGGCTATTACCCCCGGCCAATCGGCTGTTTACTATTGGGGTGATTATGTTCTGGGGGGAGGAATTATACTAGGGGCAGGCAATCAGCCATTAAACCATTAAATCGGGGTATTTTTCGCCCAAGATACCGGATAAAGCTAGTACCTCATAAAAACCATAAGCGAACTGGATATATACCAAAACCAGTGAGCTGGAAAAGCAGGAGAAGCTCCATGATCTGGGTTTATAGCGAATCCCGGTTATGAGGGGTGGGAAATATGGAATAGGACTATGGCCCAAAAGAATCAGGCCCTTTAGGGGGCCTGATTCTTTATTTATAGGGGAGGAAACGCATGATTTTTAAGGCCTGGGAAACAATAAAAGTATTATGAAGGGGGAAATGGGAATGAAACTGCGCCATATGAAGCAGATGCCGGTGTTTGTGGAGAATAGCGCTGAAGTGGTCGGTAATGTTATAAAAGCCGTAATCGGAGACGAATTTCAACTGAGCTATGTGGTAATAGAGAGGGAAGGAAATCCCCCGGGCCTGATATTGAGTCAAGACCTGTACGTGGGTGAAGAGATGTTGTGGATTAGGAGCTCGGATTGTATTAAATCCTATCTGCATGGGGAAGAATTATCAATATATGAAAAAAAGTTGGGTGACCTAGTTTTTGATGAACAGGGGCGAGAACTGGGTACCATCAGTGACTTTATCCTATCGCCTCGGGAAAAAAAGGTAGCAGGGGTAGAAGTGTTTTCCGGAGCCATTGGTGACTTGCTGCATGGGCGCCAAGCCTTTGATTTAGAACAGATTTGCTGGACCAGTACTGAAAGTGCATTAGTTGATAGTGAAGGGAGAGAAAACAGGTGGTAAATAAGTGTCCAGTTTGTGGAGGCTTACAGGTAGGTAAAGTAGGGAGTGACCAGTATTATTGCTGGAATTGTTACTTGGAATTCAATTATCATCAGGGGCGACTGAATCTTTATGAAGTAGCTGAAGATGGTTCACTGCTGGCAGTGGAAGAATCTTCCCAGTTATTATAAGAGCTTGGAGGTGATAGCATTGAGGGATATGTTTGGTGCAGTATTATTAGGGGCAGTAATCGGAGCAGCTGCCACCATGTTTTATCTTAATAATGAAAAAGAATTATGCAGTGCCGGTCGCAACTTAAAGGAAAATGGGAAACAGGCTATTAGTTTCTTGAGTAACCTGGGCCAGGATATTGAGGAATTTGGGAAGAGGCAGAGTTGAGCTTGAACACCAAATCTAGCCACTGGAATCGTTATCTGCTTTTTATCGGGGTGGCTATAGCTACCTCTTATTTTTTTTACCTGCTGTGGGAGGTAATGCTAATCTTTGCCGGGGGAGGTATTCTAGCCTACCTGCTATATCACCCGGTAATCTTTTTGCAGAAACATGGACTAAAACGACTGTATGCGGTATTACTCTTATACTTAATGGTATTGAGCATTTTGGGATTAACTTTATACTGGGGGGTGCCGAGTTTAATCAATGAAGCTGGCCATCTGTTTGAAATGTACCCAGAGATGGAAGCTAAGGCAGAACAGATTGCAGAAGAAATAGATGGTTATTATAAACCACCCCAGATTGATAAATTAATTGACTCCAATATTAATAAAATTGAGTCTGCCATATTTAAAGGCTTGGAAAACTTTATAGAAGGGATTTATAGTTTTTTCAACAAGATATTTATTCTGATCCTGTCTCCTATCCTGGCCTTCTATATGTTAATGGATTGGGAAAAAATTAGAGAATGGACCCTTAATCTTTTTTCTCCTTCCTTTCGTCGGGAAATTCAGGCTCTGATAGCAGATATTGATCAAGTGTTAATCGAGGGAATTAAGGGTAGTATTTTGATAGCGGCAGTGTTAGGTGCCATGGTAGGATTATCCGCCTTAATCCTGGGGGTAAAATTTCCTCTGCTTATTGGTCTAATAGCCGGGGTCACTAACCTGATTCCTTTTTTCGGCGCATATATTGGAGCCATACCAGCTATTTTAATCGCTTACTCCGAATCCTGGTCTTTGGCCTTATATCAAGCTATAGCTATAGTCATAATCCAGCAGATTGAAAGTAATATCATTACCCCCCGTATATTGGGAGGTAAACTTGGCCTGCATCCCCTATTTATTATTTTTGCCTTGCTTGCTGGTGGCAATCTTTATGGGATATGGGGAATATTGTTTGCAGTACCAGTTGCTGCTATGATTAAGGTGAGCTTAGCCTGGATTTATTTGCGTTATGCATCTTAAGAAATTGGGCAAATACCGGTTAAAAAGTTGACACAAGTGTTTTTATACCAGAAAATAGATAAGAAAAAGTACCGCAGGGAAAAGAGGAGGCCTGGTCGTGAGAAATAGTGCAGAAATAAGGAAAGCGTTCCTAGATTATTTCGAGAACAAGGGGCATACTGTTATATCTAGTTCTTCTTTGGTTCCAGTGAATGACCCTACTTTATTATTTACCAATGCTGGAATGAACCAGTTTAAAGACGTTTTTTTAGGTATAGATAAACGTAGCTACAACAGGGCTACGACGGCTCAGAAATGCGTACGGGCAGGGGGAAAGCATAACGACTTGGATACCGTAGGCCGAACTGCCCGGCACCATACATTTTTCGAGATGTTGGGCAATTTTTCCTTTGGAGACTATTTTAAACGTGACGCTATTCAATATGCTTGGGAATTTCTGACCGAGTGGGCCGGCTTGCCCAAGGAACAGCTCTGGATTACTGTGTTCCAAGATGATGATGAGGCGGAAATACTTTGGCAGGAAGTAGCCGGGGTTGCTCCCGAACGAATATTGCGTATGGATGAGAAAGATAATTTTTGGGCTATGGGCGACACTGGCCCTTGTGGTCCCTGTAGTGAAATACATTATGACCGGGGAGAGGAGTATGCTTGTAATAAAGCTGACTGCGCCCTGGGGGTATGTGACTGTGATCGATGGCTGGAAATATGGAACCTGGTTTTCATGCAGTACAATCGGGATGAAGAAGGAAATCTGGAGCCCCTTCCCCGGCCCAGCATAGATACCGGTATGGGGTTGGAAAGGTTGGCTTCCCTCTTGCAAGGGGTTAACAGCAACTTTGATACCGACTTGTTTGTGCCCATTATGGAGAAGATTGAAAATATGACCGGACTTAAATATGATCGGGGAGAAAAGGGGTTTCCTTTCCGGGTTATAGCTGACCACAGTCGGGCCTGCACTTTTCTGATTAGTGACGGAATACTGCCCAGCAACGATGGGCGAGGATATGTTTTGAGGCGCATCTTAAGGCGGGCGGTCAGGTTTGGGCGTTCCTTAGGCATACAAGAGGCATTTCTATACAAAAATGTAGATGTAGTAGTGAGCATAATGAAGGATGCCTATCCGGAAATAGCCGAGAAAAAGGACTTTGTTAAAGAGGTAATCAAAATGGAAGAAGAACGCTTCCTGATAACCCTTAATGAAGGCTTGAAAAAAGTGGCCGAAATAATTGCCGGGGTAAAAAAAGAGGGTAAAAATACCATCCCAGGTAGTGAAGCATTTATGCTCTATGATACTTATGGTTTCCCCTTGGACTTGACCGAGGATGTGGCAGAAGAGAATCACCTGCTGGTGGATACCGAGGGGTTTAAGCAGATGATGGAAGAACAACGGGAAAGAGCGCGTCAGGCCAATAAATCTACGGGAGCTTTTGCCCAGGAGATTATTATAGCAGAACTGATGCAAGGGTTAAATGCTGGCCCCACTGTTTTTACCGGCTATGAAAGTACCCGGGACCAGTCCAGGATAATTGCTATAATCAAAGATGATGCCTTAGTAAATAAGGCCTTGGATGAAACGGTATTGATAGTGACTGCTGAAACCCCTTTTTATGCTGAAAGTGGAGGGCAAGTAGCAGATAGCGGGGTAATATCAGGCAGCCAGGGGCAGATGCAGGTGGAGAAGGTACACCAAGTAGCTAACACCATTATTCATGAAGGAATCGTGCAGGGTATCTTACAGAGCGGTGAAACGGTCAGCCTGCAGATCAATGAAGACCGGAGAATGGATACCGCCCGTAATCACACGGCTACTCATCTGCTGCATAAGGCTTTAAGACAAGTATTAGGAGAACATGCCCAACAAAAAGGTTCTTTAGTTGAACCTGCTCGCTTGCGCTTTGACTTTTCTCATCTGGCTTCTTTGTCAGAAGATGAACTGCTGCAAATAGAAGACTTGGTCAACCAATACATATTGGAAGTGCATCCGGTTAAGACTCAGGTCACCGGCTTGGAAGATGCTCGTGAATTCGGGGCCATAGCTTTATTTGGAGAAAAATATGATGAACAGGTGCGGGTAGTGGAAATTGATGGAGTTAGTATGGAATTATGCGGTGGGACTCACGTGAAGAACACCGGACAAATAGGCAGTTTTAAAATTCTGTCTGAGGGCAGTGTGGGATCTGGTCTGCGCCGGATAGAAGCTCTCACCGGACGGGGAGCCCGGGAATATTATAATGGAGTTGAGAGGGCCTTGAAAACAGCTGCTGCCCTCCTTAAAGTGGCTCCAGCTGAAGTAAGCTCTAAAATAGAGAATATTCAGCAGGTCTTCAAAGAACGGGAAAAAGAAATTGACCAACTCAAAGGTCAATTATCCCGTTCCTCCAGTGAGGAATTGATTAACAAGGCTTATGATTTGAGTGGCAGCAAGGTATTGATAGAAATGGTGGAGGCTCAGGATCCGGTAACTTTAAGACAAAATGCCGAAATGCTTAAGGATCGATTGGGCAGTGGGATAGTACTATTGGCTTCAGTGAGCCAGAACAAGGTATCGCTGGTATCCTTTGTGAGCAGGGATCTGGTGGATCGAGGCTTGCATGCAGGCAATATCGTGGGTACCGCAGCCAAAATCGCCGGTGGCGGTGGTGGTGGGCGTCCGGATATGGCCCAGGCAGGAGCCAAGGACCAGAGCAAACTGGATGCCGCTCTGGCTGCCGCCCGGGAAATGGTAGAAAAAATACTGGCTTAAACAAAGGGTTTTGCCCTATAGATGCAGAAATTTGTTTTAGGGAGGTGTGGTATATGACTCATGGAAGGGGAGAAACCGTTAGTTTTAAACGGGAACGGGAAAGCAAAGAGCGGATCAAAGAAATATTGCAGTCGGTGCATAAAGCCTTGGAGGAGAAAGGGTATAATCCGGTCAACCAGATGGTGGGGTATATGATTTCAGGCGATCCGGCTTATATTACGAGTCATAATGATGCCCGCAGCCTTATCTGCAAAGTAGACCGGGATGAGATAATGGAAGTGCTGGTTAGAGAGTATTTAACCAGGGGTTAAATTTATCATCTTTTCCCCATGCTAAGCATGGGGATTTATTTTTTAAAGTATAGGGAGTACTTTTTATGAGAATAATGGGTTTAGATGTATGAGAAAAAAGAATAGTAATCGCGCTCAGCGACCCCCTAAAAATAATAGCTGGTGGACACTCGGTGTGGCAACGCAAATCTTGGTCCCAGGACTTGGAGTATATAAAACAGCTGTCTTTGGATCAAGAAGTAAGCTTAATTATACTGGGTTTGCCCCGCAATATGGACGGCAGTATTGGTCCAAAAGCTTTGGAAATCCAAAAATTCGCCCGAAGGCTGGGAGATTACACCGGAATTGACATTGCCTTTTGGGATGAAAGGCTGTCAACCGTAGCGGCGGAAAAAGTGCTTTTAGAGGCGGATGTGTCTCGCTCCAAAAGGAAAAACGTTATTGATAAGCTAGCCGCAGTAACTATACTGCAAAACTACCTGGATGGAGCCAGACAGTAAAAAATTTACTCAAAATGAAAAAGTTATTTGACAAATTAATAGGCAAACTATAGAATTGCTGTAGCTTGAAGGAAGAGGTGAAGATATGAGCGACGAGGAACTTTTTGAGGAAGAATATCCTGTGCTGGTACTAGTCGATGAAGAAGGAGCGGAGATGGAGTTTGAGCTGATTGCCGAACTGGAAATTCAGGATGGCAAGTACCGAGTTCTATTGCCCTTGGATGAGTTCTTTTTTGAAGAAGATGAGGACGAGGCCGACGGAGAACTGGAAGGCGGAGGAGTAGTAATATTCAAAGTCATGTATGACGATGAAGGAAATGAGTTTCTTGCTGACATAGATGATGATGAAGAATGGGAAATGGTTGCGGATGCTTGGCAGGAGCTAGCTGAAATCGAGGAAATTGAGGAAATCTAAACTGGAGTTCTAAGTCCCGAGTTTACAAAGGGTAGCATTATCCACTATTTTGGAGAAGGCTACCCTTTTTGTTTTAAAAATAGTTCACAATAGGGTACAATTAATGAGTCAGTTAATACAAGATCTATAATATATTTTATAAAAATGGACAGTTTTGGGGGATGGCTTTGTTTAAAGGGCAAGGGAGAATATATTTAGGCGCCTTGGCGCTGCTTTTTATTATGGTATTGGGCACTTTAGGATACTTTTACCAGCAGCTCTATCTCTCAGATCGTTTTTTGCCGGGAGTAAGAATAGCAGGGGTAAGCATTCAGGGATGTACGCCTACAGAAGCCCAAACACTTTTACAAGAGTTTATGAATGGTGCTTATACCACACCGGTAGTTTTTTTTGCAGCTGATTATAGTTATAGTACCAACCTGGAGGCTATTTCCCAGCAGGCGGAACTGGAAAAGCTTTTAGCCGAGGTAAGGCAGAAGGAAAGAAAACGGGGGGTATTATCAAAACTTAAGAGCTTTAGGGGCCAGCTTAATTGTGATTACTCAGCTCCCATAAGCTATGATGAAGCCCAAAAGGGAAACATGTTGAATACCTGGAATCAAATACTGGGAGAGGCAGCAGAAGACGCCAAACTGGAAATGGATCCCGTGCGGGGTTTGATTATAGTACCTGAAAAGCCAGGACAGATCGTAGATGTAGAGGCTACCTTTGAGCAGTTGCCCCAGCAGTGGGAGGATTGGGAACCTCTCCGCTTTCAGATTGTAATGACTGATTCCAGGCCAGAGATTGAAGCCAGGGATTTAGAACATATGGGCGAGTTAGCTTCATATGTTACCTGGTATAGAGTAGCGGAAGTAGATAGGACTCATAATTTAACTCAAGCTGCCAAGGCCATAAATGGTCATATTTTACGTCCCGGAAAAGAATTTTCGTTTAATGGTACAGTAGGTCCCCGTACTCTTGCTACCGGATTTCGGGATGCTCCGGTAATAGTAGGCAATACCCTGGAGCCCGGTCTGGGAGGAGGCATATGTCAGGTCTCTTCCACTCTGTATAATGCTTGCCTTTTGGCTGGATTGGACATAGTTGAAAGGCACAACCATGGCCTGGCTGTATCCTATGTGCCCTTGGGGCTGGATGCCACAGTAGCTTATGGTCTTATCGATTATCGTTTCCGGAACAATACGGATTATCCCTTATACATCAGATCATTGGCCGGGGGAGGCAAGCTTTCGGTTAATATCTACGGACATATGGAATACAAGCAGAATATAAAAACAAGTCATGTAGTAGATGAGATAATGCCTTTTGCCTACCGGGATGAAATAGATCCAAACTTGAAACCGGGGGAGAGCAGGGTGCATAATAAAGGCTTTCCCGGTTACATAGTAAGGTCTTATCGTACTTATTATGAAGAGTCAGGTCAAGTGCTAAAAAGTGAATTGCTGGCTAAGGATCGCTATAGACCATTTGATGAAATTACCTATGTTGGTCCTCCGGGTCCCAGCGATAGCGAAGATACCGATAATCCGCCTCCTGATGATCCTGATAATCTGGAGGACGATCCCAATGACCAGACTAATGATGAAGAAAACCCAGATCCGGTTGAAAGCGAAGAAGATACGGAAAAACAGGACCAACCGACCGAATCTGAACCCATAGAAGATCAGCCAGGGCAATAAGGTTTCGTCCCCAGTTTCCTGGACTTGATGAAAGGGGTAATTAAGTGGGTGAGTTAAAGCCGATGACAAAACCTAAAAGGAGTCGACTGCTGGTAATAATTATACTGCTCTTGATGGGCAGCAGTCTGGTCGGGTATCAGATATTGTTAAAGCAAATGGAACCGGTTAATCCTGGGGACACCAGCTATATAGACATAAATATAGCCGAAAACACTACCGGGACTCAGATAGCTGAGCTTCTGCACAGCCAAGAGCTTATTCGGAATAAAGATTTGTTCCTGGCCTACTGTCGCCATAAAGAACTGGACAGCAAGTTGAAAGCTGGACATTACAAATTCAGTCGGAGTCAATCCCTGCCAGAGATAGCGGCAGCCATTGCGGCAGGACATGTAGTGACCATATCTTTCACTATCCCCGAAGGATTCACCGTTGAACAAATGGGCCGGGCTTTAGAAAAAAAAGGAATATGCACCGAAGCTGAGTGGCAAGAAGCGGTTAATGCCCCATATGATTACCCATTTCTCCAAAAGGCCAATCCGGGCGAAGGAAAACCTTATCTGGAAGGATTTCTGTTTCCGGATACCTATGTTATAGCTGAAGACAACAGTGCGGTTGAAATTGTTCAAGCCATGTTGGAGAATTTTCGAAAAATGTGGAAAAAATATGAACAAGAGGCGGTAGAGCAGGGAATAACCGTATATGATACCGTAATTATAGCTTCCATGATTGAAAAGGAAGCCATGGTGGACAGTGAGCGGGAAATTGTCTCGGGAGTAATTAAGAACCGCATGGATAGGGGCATGCTCTTACAGATTGATGCCACTGTTCTATACAGTCTGGGTAAGGATGAAAAAGACGTAGTATATAATAAAGACCTGGAAATTGATTCTCCGTACAACACCTACAAGTATGGGGGACTGCCCCAGGCTCCCATCGCTTGTCCGGGGAGGGCCGCTATCCATGCTGCTTTACATCCTCAGCAGCATGATTATCTTTATTATGTATCCCGTGGAGACGGGAGCCACCATTTTAGCAAAACATTCAGTGAACATTTACAGGCTAAAGCCCAATACATAGACTAAAAGAAAATGGCCTATAACTGTTGGCAATAAGTAGCCTTGATTATCCTGCGAAAAGTAATATCGGGTTGGGGTGCATAAATATCTATCGCCAGATTTCGCATGGGTACACCTTGATTGTGAAGCGAAGCGAAACATCAGTAGTGCTCGAATTGTAGGCCCATGCTGCATCAAATGGCTCCTATATATTAATAGATTCAAATGGGGGGTGCAGGGGAATCACCCTTTACAAATTATTTTGTCTGGGAGGATCTGCTATGAAAAGTCCGGAACTGGTGTTACCCGCAGGAGATTTGGAAAAGCTTAAAACTGCCTGCTTATTTGGAGCAGATGCCATTTATTTGGGCGGGCAGCAATACAGCCTGCGCGCTTACGCTGGTAATTTTAGCCTGGAAGAAATTAAGCTAGGATTGGAATTCGCCCGGCCTCGGCAGAAAAAAGTATATGTGGCGGTCAATGTACTGGCTCGCAATTCGGATTTGAATCCCCTGCCAGGATACCTGGAATCTCTAGCCGAACTGGGAGTGGATGGCCTTATTGTTTCCGATCCCGGAGTCATGAAAATGGCCGGCCGATATGCGCCTATGCTACCCATAACCATAAGCACCCAAGCCAGTGTAAGTAACTACCAAAGTGCTCAATTTTACCGGGATCTGGGGGCCAAGAGGATAGTACTGGCCCGGGAACTGAGCCTCGATGAAATAATTCAGATCAAGCAGCGGGTGGATATAGAGATAGAGATATTTATTCATGGAGCAATGTGTGTATCCTATTCGGGTCGCTGTTTGTTGTCTCATTATATGGTGGGCCGGAGCGGTAACCGAGGCGAATGTGCCCATCCTTGCCGCTATTCGTACCGATTGCTGGAAGAGAAGAGACCTGGGGAATACTTTCCTATTCATGAAGATGAGAAGGGCAGCTATATCTTAAATTCAAGGGATCTCTGTCTTATAGAATACCTTCCTGGCTTAATGGCAGGAGGGATAGATGCCTTTAAAATTGAAGGCAGAATGAAGAGTCCCCTATATGTGGCAAGTACGGCTGCCACCTACCGTAAGGCCATAGACCAGTTTGCGACCCAAGGGCGGGAGTTTACTCGGGCGGAGTTGGATGCTTGGATCCGGGAACTGTCAGGCACTGCTACCCGGCCTTTTACCAATGGTTTTATCGAAGGAGAATCTCCTTTGCTGCAAGATATCCATAAAGATCTTCCCCCTGGCCGAATTGATTTTTGTGGAGTGGTAAAAGGCTATAACCAAGAACAGGGCAGGTTGGAGATTGAACAGAGAGCCAATTTCGGTTTGGGTGAAGCTATGGAATTAATGGTGCCGGGTCAGGGTATAAGGCCTTTGGAGCTATCAGCCATGTTTGATATAGAGGGTCTGCCCCTGGAGCGGGCTCGCCATGCCAAACAGAGGGTTTTTATTCCTTATCCCGAGTTCTGTCCGGAGCACTCCATATTAAGAAGGGCAGGTCTTGACCATTAATAGTAACATTTATGCCCGGGTAGCAGTACCCGATATCGATAGATTGACTAAGATTATAGAAGCCTATGATCATCTGGGCATTGTTTCTACCTTGAATCGCCAAGAGGGAATGGTTGTCGTTCGAGGAACGCTAAATACCCGGCCAGAACTCCTGCAAATACTGGCTAATCTGCCTTTTCCCCTGGAAATAATAGAAGAATAATAGTATAAAGGCCTCCGGTACCGTTCATGATAAAAGTAGCTGGTATAAGGAGGTTTTTTGTTATGATCAGGCGGCGCTTGACGGCCTTAATGGTTTTTTTCTTATTGCTCTTTTTATTTCTAGCGGGGACGGTTGGCTATTATCAAATCATAAGAGGACCTAGTCTGGCCCGGGAAGCTGCGGCCATGAGAAATCAGCAAATAGAGATTAAAGAATGGAGCAGAGGGGAGATATATGACCGAAATCACCTCTTACTTACCGGGAATACCAGCTCTACTGCTTTGTACTGCTTGCCCCGGGCCATTGGGCTTAGTGGTTCTACTTACCGCCAGGAGGAGGAAAGGATAGCTGAAGCTGCGGAAACATTAGCTGGATGCCTTAAGGGAATTGCTAGTGCAGAAATCAGATCAGCACTAAAAGAGGCTAATGACAATGGACCGGGTATAATCAGACTGGCTGCTGATTTGGAGCAGGAAGAAATACAGGCTGTTCAAGATTCAGGCTTAAAAGGGGTGGTGGCTGCACCCATGTTAAAAAGGTTTAGAAATGATGGTTTTTTAGTTCATGTCTTAGGCTATGTGGGAAAAGGAGCCGATAGTTCTGGTAAAGCCGGATTGGAAAAAATGTATGATGAAGTGTTGCAAGGAAGTGCTTCAGGTCAGGAAATAGTGTCGGTTCAAGATGCCAGAGGTACTACTATAAAGGGCTTGATGTTTCGCCTTAGGCAGGAACAGGATCAGGACCAGAGTTGTGTAGCTTTAACCATTGACCGTCGGGTACAGGAAGTGGTTGAAAAGGCCATGAATGAACAGGTGGCTCAGGGAGCAGTAGTGGTTATGGACATCAAGAGCAAGGAAGTCCTGGCTATGGCCAGTAGGCCTGCTTTTAGCCCTTATGCTGATATGGCACAATTAATTAAAAATGATCAAGCAAGCGTGTTGATAAACCGAGCTTTAAGCAGATACCATCCCGGATCTATTTTTAAAATCCTGGTAGCCGCCGCCGCTTTGGAGGAGAAGACGGTAAACTGGCAGGACCAGTTTTTTTGTTCCGGTAGCTATGAATTTACTGAAAATCTTTCTATTTCCTGCTGGAAACCCCTGGGACACGGGTCTTTGACTTTCCCCCAAGCATTCGCCCATTCCTGTAATCCATCCTTTATTGAAATAGCCTTGGATCTAAACCAAAGCCGGCTATTAGAGTATGTGGAGAAATTTCATCTTACTGATGAGACCTGTTTAGGATATAGCTCTGACCAGGACTATTCTTATGTAAAGGTGGAACCGGTCCGGCCAGCATTGGCTAATGCCTGCCTGGGACAACAGGGGGTTATGCTAACCCCACTGCAGATTGCTTCCCTGATTGCTACCATTGCTGATAATGGTCAGTGGGCTCCCCCTTCACTGGTAAGATATTGGATAAACCGGGAAGGAACCAGAACCAGCCTGGAACCCCAGGAAAAAGAACAAGTAATCAGTGTAAAGACCGCTCAGATGATACAACAACTAATGGAGACTACCGTCGCCCAGGGCACCGGGAGAAATGCCCTTCTGCGCATGGTACAGGTGGCAGGCAAAACCGCCACAAGTCAAGAAGGAACTAGAAAAGAGGGTAATATAGAAAGGGAAATACTCAATACCTGGTTTGCCGGGTATCTTCCAGCCCCCAACCCCCGCTGGGCAGTGGTAGTTCTGGTAGAGGACGGGACTTCAGGTGCTGCCGATGCTGCTCCCGTATTCAAAGCCATAGGCCAGGGCCTGTTGGCCCTATAATGGGGACATTCCTTCCAAGCAAAATCCCAGAGAAGGAGTGTCCTCTGACCTTAGCCGGACATTCCTGGTGTCTTATACCTTTCTGCCCTCCCCCCTGTACAGGTTTGCCTTGAAAGCGGAATTATCACCACTTTTTATT